>QWOR01000357.1 GCA_003669575.1 Planctomycetota bacterium
AAGCGATCATCTTCCCGGGACAGAAGGGCCCCCAGCTGATCGTCGACGACGGCGGCGACGTGACCCTCCTGATCCACAACGGCTACGAGATGGAGAACGGCGACAAGTGGGTCGACTCTCCCAGCGACAACCACGAAGTGAAGGTCATCAAGGACCTGTTGAAGAAGATCGGCAAGGAACAGCCCGGCATCTTCCACACGATTGTCAAGGACCTGAAGGGTGTCTCGGAAGAGACCACCACCGGTGTGCATCGTCTGTACGAGATGGCCAACGCGGGCAAACTGCTCTTCCCGGCCATCAACGTCAACGACAGCGTGACCAAGTCGAAGTTCGACAATCTGTACGGCTGCCGTGAATCACTGCTCGACGGCATCAAGCGGGCCACCGACGTGATGATCGCTGGCAAGGTCGGCGTCGTCTGCGGCTACGGCGATGTGGGTAAGGGCTGTGCCGCTGCCCTGCGTGGCATGGGAGCTCAGGTCATCGTCACCGAAATCGATCCAGTCTGTGCTCTGCAGGCTGCGATGGAAGGCTACCGCGTCATGCCGATCGAGGACACCCTCGGCATCGGCGACATCTATGTCACCACCACCGGAAACAAGGACATTATCCGGCTGGAACACATGGAAAAGATGAAGGACCAGGCCATCGTCTGCAACATCGGTCACTTCGACAACGAAATCCAGGTCGACAAGCTCAACGCCCGAGCCGATGTGAAGCGTCTGAACATCAAGCCGCAGGTCGACAAGTACACGTTCCCCAAGGGCAACAGCATCTACATGCTCGCCGAAGGTCGTCTGGTCAACCTCGGCTGTGCGACTGGTCACCCCAGCTTCGTCATGAGCAACAGCTTCACCAACCAGACGCTGGCTCAAATCGAACTGTGGGAAACCAAGGACACTCGCAAGATCGGCGTGACCGTTCTGCCGAAGAAGCTTGACGAAGAAGTGGCCCGCCTGCACCTCGCCAAGATCGGCGTGAAGCTGACAGTGCTGACCAAGGATCAGGCCGACTACATCGGCGTGCCTGTCGAAGGTCCGTACAAGTCAGAACACTACCGATACTAAGCGGGTAGCTGTCTGCGATCAGCCTTCAGTGACAATCAATAAAGCCCCTGCCAGAAGAGATTCCGGCGGGGGCTTTTTGTTGGGACAAACCGTTACGCGGCTTCCTTCTTCGGGACTTCCGGGCGAATGGATTTCGTGCCCTTCGCGCTGCGTGCCTTCATGTTGAAGAGACCGAAGATCTCGTTGGCATTGAGGCTCAGCGAAGCGTTCGTGTTGTCCCCTTCGCCCAGCACGCGGCGGAAAATCTCCCGCTTCTCGTTAAGAACTCGGTCGATGCGTTCTTCGATAGTGTCTTTGCAGATGAACTTGCTGACGATGACCTGGCTCTTGCAGCCGATCCGGTGAGCGCGGTTGATCGCCTGATCCTCGACAGCCGGATTCCACCACCGGTCATAGAGGAACACATATCCGGCAAACTGCAGGTTCAACCCCACAGCACCGGTCGCATAGCTCATGAGGATGATGTGCGAGTCAGGGTCGTTTTTGAATCGCGTCAGGATCGGCTCGCGTTTCGGCTGAGGAATCCCCCCGTGATAGACGAGGCAGCCGTACGGCCGCATCCGCTCCTCCAGCCAGTCGATCGTCTTGGTCCACTGACTGAACAGAATCGCTTTCCCGCCGGAAGCTGCGATTTCTTCCATGTCCGCATGGAGTCGTTCCAGCTTCGAGGACTCTTGAGTCAGTGGGTCATAGTTCGAGATCTGCTTAAGACGCAGCACCAGTTCAAACACATTCTGAATCGAGACATCATCCCCCATTTCCGTCAGCCGCATGATTCCGTCTTTTTCGGCGTTGTCGTAGGCGATTCGCTGTGCGGACGTGAGTTCGATGATCTCGTCCCGGTCGAGACGCGGTGGCATGTCCTTCATCACCAGGTCTTTGGTCCGCCGCAAAATGAACTCGCGGCTGAGTGAGGTCAGCTGTCGCAGATCGGGGTTCGCGCCGGGGGGGATGACTCCCATGAATTCGAACAGCGACGACATTTCTTCGGGGCGGTTCTCAATTGGTGTCCCGGTCAGGCAGACGCTACGGCTACGGGGAATGCTGCGGATCGTCTTGGCGGTGAGCGAGTCCCGATTTTTGGTCCGCTGGGCTTCGTCCAGAACGACCAGATCGAACCGCGGCAAAGGGCAGGGAGGCTCAGCCTGGCCGCCCCCCTGCTGCGGTGACGCTGGCTCTCCATCAATGAAGGTCTGGCACTCGACTTCCGTACGGCGGCCCAGCCCGTCTTTCAGGTTGTGCCCGTTCTTGATGGCTTCCTGAATCATCGTCTGGTAATCGCGAACGACGACCTCGTAGTTGGCCAGCAGCACATGCGCCCCTGGCATCCGCCAAGTCAGATTGCGGCGGAATCCGTCCCCCTCGACGGTCGTGACGGGGATCTCTTCCGCCCATGTCTTGAACTCGCGCTGCCAGTTTGGGATCAGCGGCTTCGGACAGACGAGCAGCACACGCCGCACCTGGCCCGCACGCAACAAAAGACGCAACGATGTGATCATCTGCATCGTTTTGCCAAGCCCCATCTCGTCAGCGAGCAAAGCAGCCTTTTGCGAAAATAGCCATGCGATCCCTTCGTATTGATACTGAAACGGCTCGAAGGGCATGATCAGCTCCTGCCCCTTCAGCCAGTTCTCGAGGGGAGGCTGGAGCAGGAAGAAGAGCCGGTCCTGGACCGAAAGAGCGTCCTGGGGTGGGCGGATCTTGGTCCGTTTGGCAGGAGCCTTGACCCCCTCTGCCGTCTCATCTTCGGCCTTCTCGGGTTCGACTTTTTTGAAGGCCGACTGCTCCTCGTTGGCTTCCGGTGTCTGCGGAGCAACCGGGATCAGCTCAATCCCCGCTGGAAATGTCAGCCCGAACGTCCGGACCTTGCCCCACGACGGCCTCCAGCTGGGAACAAACCCCGTGGAACTCAGCAGAGCCTTGGCCTCGGCGGTGACCTGCGGCGGACGTTTCAGGGCACTGTTCATCCCGGTGATATGAATTCCGGGTGTGGGCAAAACCAAGCCCGCCGGAGTGGTGATAATCTCCGCGGCGGTGTCAGTCTGATTCATCAATTCGCTGCTCATGCAGTCGCTCGTTTCCATCCCTGGTCCCGATTGGCCCACACCCTCAAGTCTTAAGGGGCGTCACTCACGCGGCGGCTCCCGCTCGCAACGTCTCCTGCAAGGCTTCGCGAACTCGCTCCAATGGCTCGATGAGGTCCGCATCGGCGGGGAACGACTTCGCAATCTCGCCGACCAGAGCGAAATCGTCCGGAAAATCAGAGTGCAGCTTCAGGAAATGCGCCCCAGCCCGGATCATGCCTTCCGAGACGGAGTTGGACTTGGGCAGTATCAAACAAACGGGTAAAGCCACGACCGTTCGCAGGGCCAGCATCTCCGGCTGATCGCTGACGATCACCTGGGGCTTGACCTGCAGTCGCTCAAACAACGTCTTGCCAATCAACTCCGCGCACACGAATGAATTCAGTGTGGGACCGTACAGGATCTCCTGCGTGCGGTTCGGCTTGACGGGTGTCGTACATTGAAATTCGAGCGGTCGCCCCAGTTGGTTTGTCACTAGCAGGCCACCGACAAAACCGGTGCCCGACAGATTGACCACCCCCAGGAAACCCAGCTGCGCTTTGGGTGCCGCCTGTGCCATTGATTCCCCATCCCTAGGTCCACATCAATCAGCCCTGTCCTCGTTTTGAGGATAAATCCAGAGGAATTGATGTGAGTTGGTTCCGTGTTGACCTCTCCCCCGGCCAAGCCTGACCTGCGGGAGATCATGGGGAGCATCGGTCAGCTGAGGCACTGGACTTGAAGCGCGCCGCAGAGTTCCGTTCGTAGTGAACAAATCGCTGGACAGCCGCAACTGATTGACCGATCGTGCCTTGCAACGTGCACATGGACACATCCACAAGCAGACACTGCATGGAGTCCGGCGAAACGAGCCGCTTGTTCCAGTCGCCAGCAGTTTAGGAGTCAGTCAAACTTGAACGGCTCTACCGGTCGGGCAGCATACTGAGACTAATCGAGCCCGAGAGTCGACATCTCGACAACCTCTTCCATCGCACCATTCTTTTCGATTTTCAGTCGAATTCCCACGGGGCTCGATCCACCTCTCCAGGTGTAGACCATGTAGTCGACGCCGTCTTTGGTCTCTCGTTTGAATTCGGGCTTCCCCTCGATCAACGGCTCAATGTCGCTGGGCTTCAATCCCTCCGGGGTGACTTCCGGATCATGTTTCCGCAGAGCTTCGGAGATCTTCGCGATTGAAGAGTCATAACCGGCAATGTGCTGCCGCTGACTCCAGACGTAATACCCGCCCCCCATCAGACTCAAGGCGATTACCATTCCAATCACCCCGGCGAGGACAGGCACCCATGGAAACTCAGCCTTCTTCTTGGCCTTCTTTTTCTTGCCGGGAATCGGTCGCTTGCCTGAGGACATAACACGGATCTGCTGCAAAAGGAATGATCTTTAATCGACGCCATATCATGGCAGTTCCTGGCCCCAGGTCCAAGGGTTCACGACTGGGTTTTGAGGTCGCCACTTCTTTCCTACCCCGATCTTCCACTCCACCTGGTACTTCAAAACCCTCTCCCGGGTTCTCGTACGTCGACCAGATGCCTATCATAAGACAGGCCGTCGCGGTCCGGTCTCCCACCTGCCTGATCCCACCTCTACGCGTGTCGAATCTCCAGCATGTTTGATGAGACCCCCACCCATTTCACCTCCGATTCCCTTTTGAGTTTCGATTACGACCCGCGAACACGAGTCGTCTTCGGAGCCGGTAAGTTGTCCCAGCTGGGCTCCCTCGCCCGGGAGATCGGAGGGTCATCGATCCTGCTCGTCTCCGACCCCGGCATCCGCCAGGCCGGTCACGAAGCGCGAGCCCGTCAATCACTGCAACAGGCTGGCTTTACCGCCCATGTCTTTGGGGAACTGCAGCCCAACCCCACGACCGATGATGTCGATCGCGGCGTCGAATTCGCTCGTGGAAAGTCGATCGACATCCTGGTTGGTCTGGGTGGCGGCAGCAGCATGGACGTGGCCAAGGGGATCAACTTTCTGCTGACCAACGGCGGGAAGATGGAGGACTACAAGGGCACTGGCCGCGCCACCCAGCCGATGCTCCCGCTGATTGCCATCCCCACCACTGCGGGAACTGGAAGCGAAGCCCAGTCCTACTGCGTTATCGGGGATGCCCGGACTCACATGAAGATGGCCTGCGGAGATAAGAAGGCCGCAGCGCGAATCGCTCTGCTCGATCCGGAACTCAGCGTCACAATGCCTGCTTCAGTGACCGCGGTGACGGGGATCGATGCCATCAGCCATGCGGTCGAGAGCTACGTCAGCAAGGCCCGCAATCCGGTCTCGATGCTGATTGCCCGGCGAGCCTGGAACCTGCTCTGTCGCGCGTTTCCAGTTGTACTTCGCGAGCCGCAGAACGTGACTGCTCGTGGAGCAATGCTGCTCGGTTCGCATCTGGCGGGAGCGGCGATTGAGAACTCCATGCTGGGGGCGACGCACGCTCTGGCGAATCCACTCTCAGCGCACTTCGGAATGATTCACGGCCATGCCATTGCAATCATGCTCCCGCATGTTGTGCGATATAATTCCAGCTCAGTCATTGCCGAGTACGGGACACTGGCCGAGGACGCCAAGTTGTGCGATCGCCAGGACCCCGAGGCGGGCGATTTGCTGGCGATGTTCCTGCGAAATCTGGCGACCCGTGCAGGGTGTCCATCGTCACTGGCGGGGTGTGAAGGAGTCAGCGAACTGATCTCGACTCTGGCGAGTGAAGCTGCGTTGCAATGGACGGGCCAGTTCAATCCGCGCCCGGTCGATGCCCCCTCTCTTCGGGAGCTGTATGAATGTGCCATGAGGTAAGCAGTCGACAGTGGTCAATCGGCAGTGAACCGTGGAAGACGCTGGTCTTGTCACTCGCTCTGCTCTTCGTATCGACGGTGGCAGTGGCCGGTGACTGGACGATGTTCCGCGCTGACCCAGCCTTACAGGGAGTTGCGACGGACGCCCAGATTCCCGATCAACCTCGGTTGTTGTGGGAGATCGAAACGGTCGATGGCGTCGCCTCGACACCTGTGATCCTGGGCGAGAATGTTTATGTCGGCACCGTGCAGGGCGATCTGCTGTGCCTGAATCTGGCGGACGGCAAGCAGATCTGGAAGTACCAGTCACTGCCGAATGCCAAGCCCAATGAACTGGCCCCCGCTTTCATGGCTCCGATCGCAGTGACCGATGCTTTGGTTTTTGCCGGGGACCAGGAAGGCGGCTTTCACGCGATCAATCGCCTGACCGGCGAGAAAGTCTGGCGAGTCGAGGACGGCGGCGAAATCGTCGGTGGACCGAACCTCTATAAAGACCGTGTGCTCTTCGGTAGCCACAAAGGCCAGCTGACCTGCCTCGAACAGGCGACTGGTAAAGAACTATGGAAATACGATACCGGTGGACCAATCAATGGGACGCCCACTGTCGCAGGGCAGTACACCTTCTCGACGAACTGTCAGGCCCCGTTCCTTAAGGTGGTCGACATCGAAACTGGCAAGGAAGTCAAAGACGTCAAAATTGAGGCGCGCCTGATCGCCAGTGCGGCGTTCCGGGATGGCGTTCTGTACTTCGGAACCGAGATCGGAGCGGTGTACGCTCTCGACTGGCAGAAGGGGGAGCTGGCCTGGACCTACTCGAATCCTGATCGCGATCAGCAGATCGACTCATCACCCGCCGTCTCACAAGACATCGTTGTGATCGGCCATGGTGACAAACAGCTGCATGCAATCGACCGCAAGTCCGGCAAAGGAATCTGGACCGTCCCCACGCGTGCGAAGATTGATGCCTGTCCGGTCATTGCCGGAGATAAAGTGATCGTGGGCTCAAACGATAAGCAGCTCTATCTCGTTCGTCTCAGCGATGGCGAGGTCCTCTGGAAGCACAACGCCGGTCAGGTGATTCACGGTTCAGCTGCGGTCTCTGGCGATAAGTTTGTGATCGGAAGCGACAATTCTGGCGGCAAGATTATGTGCTTCGGGAAGTAGCTGTGACCTTCGACATGACCAAAGACAGCGAACAGTTAGTCCGCATACAGGTTGTTCTGCCGGATATACATCTCCACGGGCCGCGGCGTTAGAAAGCGGATGCTTTGCTTCAGGGCTACGCGTGAGCGAATCTCGCTGGCCGAGATCCCCATCGCAGGCATTTCGATAGTCCGAACAGTGCGGCCGGTCTGCTGCATCAGCTCATTCAAGCTCGACAAGTCAGGTTTCTCTCCCGCGCGGTTCACCGCCACGACCTGGGCGAGTTCGAGAATCCGGGCCGGGTCTTTCCAAGTCACAAGTTC
>QWOR01000307.1 GCA_003669575.1 Planctomycetota bacterium
CCATGCCCTGGACCTTCTCTCTGGAGATCACAGCATGGATGCTGAACAGAAACTCGACTCACGCATGGGGAGCCCCGAGCAGTTGGCGCAGGTTGCCAGGAGTGAGTACACCAAAAGCACGTTTGCCGCCCGTCGTCCAGCTCTGGCATTCATCGGAGTGCCGCTCGTGACCATGTTTGGAACGGTGGTAGGCCTGGTTGTCGTCTTCGGAATACTGAGTTCATTCCTGGATAAGCTGGCAGGTGGTAGCCTGTCGCTCCAAACGAAAAACAATTTTGTTGAGTTCGGCAGCATTCTGGTTCGATTCGTCCCGTTTCTGTTGTCGACATGGCTTGTCGTGCGATTTGGCCGTCGCTCGGACCGTTACACGTGGAGCAAAATCGGAATCGGAATGATTGTCGTGGCTGCCTTCATGTTCACTTCAAATGTTTTGCCGAAGGTTGGTGAGACCCGGGGGCAATGGATATTGAAGATGGGTGTGGGAGAAAACTTGAACTGGGGCCATTTGCTCCAAGCCTTCGTGCCACTGGCTTTTGGTGTCGGGATGATTAAAGGCATGTCATCAGCGACCACACGCTTTACAAAAATATGACCGACCGCATGTTGTCAGGTTGCATGTGAGGCGGATCACTTCTTGGTGAATGCCGCCGCGAACTCTCGTTCTAGCTCCCTCTTCATCGACTCTCGAAGAGTGAGGAAGCTTTCCAGCAATTGACTGGCCTCTTCGGTCAATTCGCTGCGTTGCTCCGATTTTCCCCCAACTCGTGTCTGGACCAGCGGACGGCCGAGGATCGCCTCTGCGTCTTTGATTCTTCCCCAGACGTGGCGATAGCTGCGGCCGATGCTCTCAGCTGCGATCTTGATCGATCCCTGCTCCCGGACGGCCTTCAAGATCTCGCACAGCCCGAATCCAAATGCGTATTCGCCACCCGACTCGAACCAGATCTTGATGCGAGGCTGAAGCGGAAGTGGAAGAGAGCGTGTCATCGCAGCATTTCGTCAGAGGAACCTGTCAGTGTGATTCACCAGTAGACATTGATACGCTACGAATGCAAATGGTTCTTTCATGCGAATAGGTGCCGCGATGAGCCAAACCCTCCCGTTGTCCTGGCAGACGTCGAGTCCCAGTCGACTGCGTCCGATGACTGCGGGACAGTTCTCTCTTTCGGCCTGGGAGGCCCTTGTCCTGGTCATGGCGGGTGGGGCTGCTGCGGCAGCTGTGGGGCTGGTCGAGTTGCGGTTACAGATTCCCGGGCACTCGATTCTGCATACCGTCGTGCCGATGTCGGTGGGGCTCTCGCTGGTTCCGCGTCGTTACTCCGGGACGGGGATGAGCTGTTTCGCGGGGCTTACGGCGGCCGGACTGATGGCAGCGGGTCGGGGAGAGTTCGGAGCAGGGGCGTGGACGAGCCTGCTCACGATGGGACCGTGTCTGGATTTGATGTTATGGAGCCGCTGGGGGCAGCGCTGGCCAGCGTTCTCGGTCGCTGTGGCCGGGTTGCTGGCCAATACGCTGGCCTTCCTGGCCAAAGCCATCGAAAAGTGGTCCAGCCGAAAAGACTTCCTCCCGGGAAGTGGGATGGGCGGCGGTATGGGTCTGGGCGGCGGAGGTGGTAACGGAATGGGGGGCGGGCGTGGCCTGGGCGGTGGTATGGGCCGCAGCTGGGAAAGCTGGATTGCGGTTGCCCCGTATACGTACCTGCTTTGCGGGTTGATGGCCGGGTTGGTGTGCGGCATGGCATTGTTTCACCTCCGCCGAAAGGCGAGCAGCCCATCGGCGGCACCGAGTTCCACCAGCGATCAGAACACTTCTCCCGGGCCCGTGACGTGATACGCATTGGGATCGACGACACCGATATCCTCGGTTCGCCGGGGACCAACCAGCTGGCTCGGGCCATCGTTCGTGATCTGACGACGAGGGCCGACCTGATACGCATTACGCGACATCAGCTGCTCGACGATCCGCGCGTGCCATACACCAGCCAGAACGGTTCTGCGTCGATCCTGCTTGTCGCTCGTTCTCATCTCTCTCTGAGGGAGGTGATCGATGTGTGTCGGGCCCGAATGGCCAGCTGGTATGTGGAGGGGAGTGATCCCGGATTATGCGTCACTGACCATGTCCCGGGTGAACTGGTCGAGTGGGGGCAGCGCTGCAAGTGTGAACTCGTCAGCAGCGAGATGGCCTGCGATCTGGCCCGGCGACTGGGTATTCATCTGGAAGGACTGGGCGGCACAAACGGCGGAGTGATCGGAGCGCTAGCTGCGATTGGACTTGCTGAAACGGGGAGCGATGGTCGGATAGTCATGTGGCGGTCCTGGCCTGATGATCTCGGCGGAGATGTCCCGGTCAATATCATCCGCCAGAGGGACATCGAGGTGATTGAACTCGCCTCCGGTCGGGAGTTGAGCGAGGGGACTGTTGCGGTGGGCAAGCATCTGCGGCCCAATCTTCGAAATGGTCGAGTCACTTTGTGGGTCGATGTGATTGACCATGACGCCCGCCATTGGAAGGCCCTGAAACTGAAGTAACAATCGCGTCGGACCACAGACAGGGCGAAAGGGCAGGAGTCCGTCGGCCTCTTTCCCCGATCCAATTCCGGGAGTACGTTTTCGATCGCGAGAGGCCTCGAACCGGCAAATTCTTCTCGCGTCTTTCGCGGACTCTGGATAGTCTGTGTGACATGGCTCGTTCGTTGAGATTCATGTCCTGCGCTGGATTGCCGCTTTGCCTGATGTTGATGCAGGTCGCGGCAATCGCGGATGTCGTACGCCTGAAGAATGGCGGGGAGCTGAGAGGGAGTCTGCACAAGGGCAGCAATGCGGCCTCGCAACAGGCGAGCGTCACGATTGACTCCTTGTCCGGGGCGACCGTGTCGATCCCTCGGACTGAGATCGAGTCGATTCAGGTCCGCTCACCCGTGATGGAAGAGTACATTTCTCGCTCGCGTGAGATCCCGCATACTGCGGAAGCTCACATGCAGTTGGCGGACTGGTGTGCCACGAAACAACTGCGAGCACAACGGGAAGAACAGCTGGAACTGCTGCTCGAACTGCAACCAGAGAATGAGCAGATTCACCGGGCACTCGGGCATGTGCAGTACGAAGGGGAGTGGATGTCGCGCGACGACGCGATGACGAAACAAGGGTACGTGAAACACAAAGGCAAGTGGATTACTCTGCTGGAGATGGAACTGCTCGGCAAGACCGAGGCCGAACGGGCCGCGGAGCAGGTCTGGTACCCGAAGGTCAAGCAGTGGGCGATGTGGATCGGCGGACGTGATGCCCGTCGCGTTCACGAGGGGCTGACCCAGCTGAGATCGATTCAGGATCCCGATGCAGTCGCGGCGTTGTGGAATTACCTGGGGCAGAATCCGAATGCCGACTATCGCCGTCTCTTCGTCGAAGTGGCCGGGCAGGTCAAGGGAATTAAGCCGGTCAGGCGATTGTCTCAATGCCTTCTCTATGAGGGGAATCAGGCCATCTTCGAGTTGGCACTGGGGACAATCGACGAGGACCAGAAGACCGAGGTCATCAAGTTCTGCCTGCCCGGTTTGAAGGATGCCTCGAACGATGTCGTCCAGCGGGCGGCGATTGTCGTTGGCCAGTTCGGCGATGAGCGGGTGATCCCCGACCTGATCGACGCCCTGATCACCTCGCATCGTTACAAGGTTCAGGTCCCTGACACTTCCAACCAATACACGGTGGGAATCACCCCGAGTGGAACGCCGACGATGCTGGCTCCCGGTGCCTATGGGTATGTCCCCCCAGAAATCGACATTCTGAACCGCCTGGGTCAGTTGCCCTTTGGTTACGAGGTCCATAGTACGATGCCCCGGCGAATGCGCACGGTCACTGTGAAAGCTGACATTCACAACTCCAAAGTCTTGGGGGCGCTCAAGCACCTGACACAGAAAGATTTTGGATACGACCAGCGAGAATGGCAGCAGTGGTGGGCGGTTCAGAAGGCGGCCAGTTGAGCCTTGCTGTGGAGTCGATGAGAAAATCGAAATCCACCTCGACGCGAATGTGGTGAATCGACGCGAGTGGAGATACTCTTCCCCTGTCGATACTCACAGTTCGAGATTCGATTTTCCATCTTTGAGGGACTCGCCATGCAACTGGGATTCGTCAGCGCTATTCTGCCCGATCAGACCGTCGAACAGGTCTTCGAGTTCGCCGCAGATACCGGTTTCGATTGCGTGGAGCTCATGTGCTGGCCGGTGAGCAAGGCCGAGCGTCGATATGCCGGAGTGACGCATGTCGATGTCATGGATTTCAAGGCGGCTGACGTGCATCGTCTGCAGCGGCTCGTTTCGCAGTATGGCGTTGAAATCAGCGGTCTGGGTTACTACCCCAATCCCCTCACTCCGAACGAGGACGAAGCTCACCAGTCGGTCAAGCACATTCAGCGCGTGATCTCCGCGGCGGCACTGCTGGGTGTGAATCGCATGAACACCTTTGTCGGTCGCGACTGGACGAAATCGGTCGACGACAACTGGCCGCAGTTCCTCAAGACCTGGCGCCCTCTCGTGATGTACGCTGAGGAGCAGCAGGTCAAGATCGGCATCGAGAACTGTCCGATGTCGTTCTCTCGCGATGAATGGCCCGGAGGCAAGAACCTCGCGACGACTCCCGCGATCTGGCGGCGGATGTATCATGACCTGCCCAGCGAGTTCTTCGGGTTGAATTTCGACCCCTCGCACTTCATCTGGCAGATGATGGACTATCTGCCTGCGATGCGGGAGTTCAAGCACAAGCTGTTCCACGTCCATGCAAAAGATGTTCGCCTCGACCATCAGCGACTGAATCAGGTCGGCATCATGGCTCACCCCGCCGAGTACCATACTCCGAAGCTGCCGGGAATGGGGGATGTGAACTGGGGCCAGTTCTTCTCGACATTGACCGACTGTGGCTATACCGGTCCGGTATGTGTCGAAGTCGAAGACCGGGCCTATGAAGGTTCGCTTGAAGCCCGTCAGGCGTCACTTCAGCAGAGCTACACATATCTGCGGAACTTTGTGCCGAAGCGGTCGCGTCCTCGCTAATAATGGTGACCCACCGAGAGCGGCAGGAATGAGCCTGCCGCGTCATTGAGCATTCGCTTGGCGTCCAATTGGCTTTTGACCACCGAGCCAGCCGACGCCAACCACTCTCCGCCATCTCTACTTCCCAGACGACAACTCCATCATGCGAGTCCTGATCACCGCTGGCCCGACGCGCGAATACCTCGATGACGTCCGCTACCTGTCGAACGGCAGCAGTGGTCGCATGGGATACGCCATCGCTCAGGCGGCTCTCCATCTCGGCTGGGAGGTTGTCCTTGTCAGTGGACCGGTGGAGCTTTCCGCTCCGCCAGGATGTGAGTTTCACCAGGTCATCACCACCGACCAGATGAAGGAAGCCTGCGAACGCCTCTTCCCCGGATGTGATGGTGTCATTGCGACCGCAGCTGTGTGCGATTACAAGCCCGCTGTGCGGCTGACTGGCAAGATGAAGAAGGGTGGGGGGCCGATTACGGTCGAGATGATCGAAACAGACGACGTGCTGGCCGGTCTGGGCTCGATCAAGGAGCACCGCTGGGTCCTTGGTTTCGCATTGGAAGCCCAGAATCCCCGCGAGAATGCTCTGCAGAAACTTCGTCGCAAGAACTGTAACTGGATCGTCCTCAACCGACCTGAGGCGATTGGCTCCGAAGAAAACAGCGTGGAGCTGATCTCCGCCCGCGGCGAGACCGAAGAGAACTGGTCCGGCCCGAAATCGCGAATCGCTGCCTTGCTCGTAGAGTGGCTGGCTGTACACGCACCGAATTCCAACAGCTGATCCAACATCTCGGGGTCAGTTCGCTACTGGTTCAGCGATTCCGTCTCACTCCCGGCTCTCGTTGCTGCGGAGGCCAGCACGAGATTATCCGTGTTTTCCGAGATGAATTTCACCGATCCATCACCCAGCGCTACGTGCGCTCCTCCCGTGTGGAATGAGTAGAACCCGCGCGAATGCTTATTCGTGCAATTGACCACACAGGCACTCGTGTCGGTGTTTGAGGGCGTTGTCCCGTCCCAGTCCATTCCGCTCCGGGCGGCTCCCCGGATCCAGAAGGCGTTTTGCGGGTCGGCCCAGCCCCCGCCGCTAAAGTTATTCTGCTGGCTGTTGAGCTTGGCGAACTCCGTGGGGTTAATGTTAGCTTCCGGCGATCCGGCCACGATGCTCTTGTTATGGGCCATGTAGAGATTCCGCGCGGCATTTTCACCGATCATAATCGTGTTTGAAGTACCATCCGTGATCTCGCTGATCCTAGTGCCAAAGATGCGAGTCTTACCCGCCGTGACGGATTTGAGAATCGTCTCCGCAGCTGTGTCACCTCCGACAATGCAACTGGCTGCGTTATACGTTCCGTGATAGAAAAACCCCGCTGTCCGCGATGCGGTATATCCGGGGATCATCGACAGGTTCGCAGAGAACAAGGGATTGCGGACATCAACCAGCGCGAAGTAATCAATCGGACCAAATGTGATGTTAAGTCCCGGCGATGGCGTGACCGGCAACAGCTTTGGATTACCGTTTGCTGTTGTCGTGGCGGAACTCCACTCGACGATCGTCTTCGCCGGTGCGTTCGTTGAGGGACAACGATAAACAGGGACGCTGGTAGCGATCAGATTGAGGTTCGTTCCGAGGAATGGTGACTGGCTCGGATCCAACTGGTTGGCGAGCGCTGACTGATCGATAAATGGAAGGATCGATCTACCCCAGGCACTCGCATTGGAGATCGTGTCGGTGCCAACGACCACATACATCGAACCACCGGGAAATGCTCCGTGCGTCGATTCGTAGTTATGCAGGGCCAGGGCAATCTGCTTGAGGTTGTTTCGGCATTGTGATCGGCGTGCTGCTTCACGAGCTTGCTGGACTGCCGGGAGGAGCAGGGCGATTAATAATCCGATGATCGCCATGATAACTAGCAATTCAATAAGGGTGAAACCTCGCCGAGCCATCATCGATCTTCCCTTTCCGGAATTCTTAATAGAGCGTAGATATAATTTACTGCTTAGTTCGACGTCTCGCCAGTGAGGCGATCTGATGCTCAATTATTAGCACATGTGTGTATTTAGTCTGTGGCACAACGGCAGAAAATACGGCGGGCTATGTCTTTTGAAGAAGGCTGCTGATCCCTCGTAGATCTTGAGATCAGCAGGCTGTTCACATCGCTGCAGGCAAGGAGTCCTAGTGCCGATATACGGCGAGCACTCGACCGCCACTCTCTAAAAGAGATTCTTGACGCCCGAGTACTTCTCCACCATATCTCTGTCCAGCTCGAGACCCAGCCCGGGACGTGTCGGTATCTCTAACCATCCGTCGTTGTCGAGCTTCCAGCCGCCGACTGTGATGTCATCAATGAAGGGCGACCCGG
>QWOR01000204.1 GCA_003669575.1 Planctomycetota bacterium
GGCACCAGCGAACTCGACATCAATAACTCGGTGAAGTTTAAACAGCCTGATCTCGATCGGAAGCTGCAGTACGACTCGTGGCCGCGAAAGAGTCTGGTCGATCACTTCCTGGTCCCCGGTACAACTCTCGAAGAGTTTCAGTCAGGGCAGGGCGAGATCGGAAACTTTGTCACAGGAGTCTATGAGGCCCGCATTCGACGATCCGACAGCCGTATCGAAACGATCCTGACTCGTACGGGTACCGTGGGGGGGACTGCGGTCAAAGTCACCAAGACCATAGCACTCGACACGAAGGCTTCGGGTGAACTCGACGTGAGCTATGAGCTGGAGGGGTTGCCTGCTGGTGAGCCAGTCCACTTCGCTGTCGAATGGAATTTTGCGTCGCTCGCTGCCGGAGCGGACGACCGGTATTTCTATGACTCGCAAGGTCAGCAACGGGGACAGCTGCAGACTGTGCAGACGCTCGAAGCCTGCGATCGAATCGGCCTGGTCGATGAGTGGCTGGGAATCGATGCTGCGATTGACAGCTCCCAAACCGGAGATATCTGGACCTTCCCAATCCAGACCGTCAGCCAGTCCGAAGGCGGCTTCGAGCTGGTTCACCAGAGTGCCTGCGTAGTTCCGAACTGGAACTTCATCGCCCCCGCCGATGGCCACTGGAGCGTCCGCCTGCGCATGAGCGTCGACACCTCCGTCGCCCAAGCCCGCCTGCTGGCGGAACAGAAGCGGTAACCGCAGCGGTTATGCTTGTGCAGGCTTAGGGAGAGAATCCCGAAAGTTGTTTCTGCCCCAGCGTGACTTTTCGCCCTGACGGCTTCTGATCATCTCCCATCGATGATGCAGCGTTCAAGCTGCCCCCAGGCCTTGCATGCGGCGCCAGGCGCTGATCTGGCCGAGGTGCATCATCATGTGGCCACCGACGTAGAAGGCGTGCATCGAACCCAGCGATGGAAAAAGTTCCGTCATACGGCCCGGCATGGGATTCGGAACCTGGAATGCTTCATCGGGAGTATTCCGGAGCACTTCCAGACAGGTTTCGTAGCCCTTGAAGAAGGTGTCGGTCACGTCTTCCTGCACTGGGTAAATTGAACCCGTGGGATCATCGACGCAGATTGCGTCCTTGGAAAACAGCTCCTGAAACTTCGCGGGCGGCGCGACGGAGCTGGCGTCACCACCCAGCTGTTCGATGATACGGGCGGGGTAGAGACTCAGGTGCCCATAGACGAATGCCGGGTGGTTGGACTCGATGACCTGGTTCCCCGGCGTCGCAAACCGGGCAAAGATCAGGGGCGTGACCCCGGTCAGCATGCGGCGGGCGTACGCCAGACTCAGGTTCAGGGAATCGCCAATTGAGTGCCCCAAGGATCGGTTCATCATGCTGCTCATCCAAAAGAGGGCTGTTGCGATGAGCAGTATACTCCAATTCAGAGGGCAGGAAACCAAAGCCCCATCAGGTCGATCGAGCTATGTCTTCATCGCCCGCTGGAACCCGGCCTCGTTGGAGATCCCCCTTCAGACTGGCCACACGCCAGGCTGTTTTCCAGCCCGAGAGGGGAACCTCTACGAATACATCACATGCCGTGGGCAACGATCGACTCAGAACGCTTACTGACCATTCAGAGCCTGATCACGCAAAGCACTGTCCAAATCTGTATCACGCGTTGGATCGAGTCCACCAATCAGGACCAGTCCTTTCACTAGACTGTCCGCCTGAGCCAGATCAGACTGAGCGGTCAGGAATGCCAGATTGGAATCAAAGTAAGTCCGGCGGGCGATCAAGACCTGAAGGAAATCAAATTCACCTGCGGCATAAGCGTCCTCGACCAGCTTGAGAGTCTCGGCGGCACGCGGCAGGATCTCATCCCGATAGCGATTCACCGCAGCTGCAGCCGACTCGTATTCATTCTGGGCTTGGGCCAGTCTGGACTGGATGGCGAGTTCCGTACGGCGGACATCTTGTGAGGCCCGGCAGAATTCCGCATGAGCCGCCGAAACGTTCCCTTGATTGGCGTTGAACAACGGGAGCGGAAGACCGACCTGAGTGTTAATCATACTGGAACCCGTTCCGTTATCGCGTCCCGCAGCGAGCATGAACTGCATGTTCGGAGTGGCCTGCGACTCCTGGCGAACGATATTCATCTGAGCACGAGCCAGGCGAGAACGAGCCGACTTCAACTCCGGGCTGGCTGACAGGATCTCTGTCGAGACGAACTGCCAATCGTGAGCTTCCGTCGTGTATGGAAGTGAGCCAGCGAGCTTCTGCGGACTGGTCTCCGGGATACCGACAACGGCCACCAGTTGCTTCCAGGCCCCGAGGAGTGTGGCCTCTGCCTGGCTCAACTGGACTTCGACCTGCTGCAGCTGAATTTCGGATTGCAGCAGATCAGTGCGGCTGCCTTCTTTGGCATCCAGCCGTGCTCGAGCCGTCTGGACACCTTTGTCGGCAACCTCTTTAAACTGTAGCGCGAGTTCCAATCGGCGCTGCGCAGCGAGTGCACGATAAAAATTGCGGTTTACATCGGTGATCACGCGTTGACGCTGGGTCTGAACTTCCCACAGCTGCGATTGAACTTCCTGTTCC
The DNA here is from genome assembly GCA_003669575.1 of Planctomycetota bacterium. Taxonomy (GTDB): domain Bacteria; phylum Planctomycetota; class Planctomycetia; order Planctomycetales; family Planctomycetaceae; genus TH-plancto1. Next base: position 2,582 of record QWOR01000204.1, read on the forward strand.
AGCACCACGCGGTTCTTGCCGAGTTTGTCATCGGTAATGAAGTTCTGTTCAACGAATGCCACATGCTGGTCGGTCCCGCGGTCCGCCAGCTGAGTTCCGTTATAGCCCAGCGTCGGATTGGGGCTGAGCCCCACCTGGTGCCGGAATCCCATCGCTTTGTAGGCCGAGGCAGCAGCCTGTTGGATGGCTGGATTGTTCTCTAGAGCAATCGCCTCGAACCGTTCGACGGTCCATGCGTTGACATCAGTCTCCTCGGCGACCGGGGCAGGAGTCTCCGACGAATCGTCGAGGAATGCGACCTCTTGAATCTCGTCGTCGCTATGCGACTCCACTTCATCCGCCGCGGATGACTCGGGAGTGGCTTTCACGATCGTCTCTGGTGCTGGCTTGGCAGAGGGGGAACGAACCGTTTGCCGGTTCATTCCACAGCCAGCGACCACACCGCATACCAATAGCATGAGCGAGGTGTTGATCGTGTTGCGCCACTGACCTGACAGCGAGGACGTACGAAGATGGACTCCGTCCGTGCACTCAACTTTGTTGCAGTCGTGGGTTGAGGGATGGGGAACGCAAACCAGTGCGTTCGCTCCAGTGAAGCGAATACGATTCGTACGGCTTTCCACGTTGGACATCCGTTCCATTGAGCAGTGAAGACGAACATCCTTATTCGTCCCATTATCTGATCGTCCACGCCGATCCCGGTCTGTGCATCTCGTTGCGGCCCGCTCACGCGGTCTTTGCATTGCCGCGCATTTTGCAAGGACATCCGGAATAATTGATACCAGACTGAGCCGGGATGACCGTCAATGCCCCTACAGGTGGTACAGCCAGACTATGCGGAGGGAGAAGACGGTCGCCTGATCTTCAAATCATCAGGAGCGTAGCGCAGAAGCCAGTGCTTCGCCAATTTCGGGATGCGAAAATGAGTAGCCCGCCGCCAAAAGCCGGTTCGGAATGACTCGCGTCGACCCCAGAATCAGATCATCTGCCATCTCACCCAATACCATCCGTGCCATAAATGCTGGCAGCGGAAAGATTGTGGGGCGGTGAAGCACGCTGCCGAGCGCTTTCGTGAACTCCAGATTCGTCACCGGCTGAGGAGAGACAGCATTCACCGGGCCATGCAGATTGGTGTTCTGTAACGCAAAACGAAACATCCGGGCCGCTTCATCGACCGTTAACCAGCTCCAATACTGCTTTCCGGAGCCCACGATCCCGCCCACACACATCTTGAAGGGCAACAGCATCTTGGCTAGTGCACCACCTTCATTACTGAGGACAACTCCTAATCTCAAATTCACCACGCGGATCCCTGCATCGCGAGCCGGTCCGGTCGCAGCTTCCCACTCCCGGCACACTTCCGGCAGGAAGCCGGTTCCTGGCAGAGAGTTCTCGGTCAGTTCCTCATTACCTCGATCGCCGTAAAAGCCGATTGCGCTGGCACAGATGAAGGACTTGACCTGCCCCCCCGTGGCAGCTGCCGCCTCCGCAAGGTTTCTGGTCCCGATGACACGGCTGTCCCGAATCCGCTTCTTCTTCGCAGCTGTCCACCGGCTGTCACCGATGTTTTCGCCCGCGAGATGGATGATCGCGTCGATCCCCTCCAGAGTCGCTGCGGGGAGCTTCCCGGCGGGATCCCACTGCCGTTCGGAGGAGTTTCGAGGTGCCCGCCGTGTCAGGGTGATGACTTCATGGCCGTCCTGCTTGAGCAGCGGAAGTAGCTGGGAGCCGACCAGTCCAGTGGCACCTGTGACCATGACATTCATTGCGACATCCTGTGGAGCATCCGAGGCGTAGAAAGGCCGAGACACTCAAGCCCTCTGTTCATTTGTAGTCGCGCGGCAGATTGCGACAAGCTCGTTGCCTGCCTCGCAACCGTTTCACTCTCGATCCGTCGTTACGGTGCGATTGTAACACTCATCCAATGAGATGCGTTGAATTCCACAACCCGAAATGTTCGACTAGCGGATGTAACGCACCCTGGAGAAATCGGGGACTCGAATATGAGTCACGTGGCCACCAATCTCAAATCGCCCCGGGCGAGAGGGAAGGTGCACCACGAACGGCTTCCCGATCAGCGCACGTTCCGGGACACCGGGCGAATCCCAGCAACGGCTGTCGACTGATACCGGACTGTTATCGCCCAGCACAAAATATTGGTTGCCATCGAGCTGAAACTGCTTCGAGCCGGCGTTGTTTTTCGGTGTGTAATAGATGTCCCGGTACATCCTCAGGTTGCTGACAGTCACCTCAGCCCCCCGAGCGCCAATCCGAGCGAGCCGTTCCACCCATGGAGCAGGGCCAGTTTCAGGACTCACGGGCAACAGGATCGGCTCGCCCTGTTGCTCTCCATCAATCCCGACAACCAGCTGGCCATCGAAGACCGACACGACCACCTGATGATTCCCATTGTGAATTGACGCGGGCAAGGGGATTGTGGTGGCAGCCTGCGGCGATGCATTAAACGAGATCGTCATGACATCGCCCGAGAGATCAAAGCGACAGTCCGCAAAGGTCCGTCCCGCCGCGACACGGACATCAAGTTCTCCGCTTCGAGGACACTTCGCCAGATCGAACTCGAGCATCACATCAGACACGCGATAGGCTTCCACCCCTTCATAATGCTGGTTGTAGCCATACTCATCTGAGATTGGGGCGAAGTGTGACCGACGGTACAGCTTTTGAATTGCCTGCTGAAACGATGGGTCTTCGGAACGGGCCAGCCAGCGGTCCCTTTCGGTGGCAGACAACGCCCCGCGAATGCGGAACAACTGCTTTTCCGAGTTGTAATCCAGCGAAGTAAACGATGCCGACGGCATTGGCAGAGATTTGGGCCAGCGTGCGAGCGGGACTTCGGTGACGTGTGAGCCTCCCGACACCACCCAGTGACGGAACTCCAGCCAGTCGATGGGAGCCTCTTTCGCCTTGCCACCAAACGTGAATCCATCGTCTGTCTTCTTCCACCGAGACTCGTCTCTCTCAGCGGACCAGCGAGGCTCCCAGTCTTCATTGTCCGGCGCAGGTTGGTGAATATACTCGTCAACCAGAATTCGCGTTCCCAGCTGCGAAGCCAGCGACTTGCGCTGCACGACGCCATCAGCCACGACCTCGCCACCTCGAATCTCGATCTTCTCACCGGGCAACCCGACGACTCGCTTGACGTAGGCTTCCATCGGATCACTGGGGTTGCGAAAGACAATCACTTCCCAGCGATGCGGAGATCGCAACTCGAACGCATGCTTATTCACCAGCAGCTGATCTCCTTCATTCTTGGGGAGGCTGTTGACGCTGAGCCCGGTCCGCCCGCAGTTTGGACATGCCGTGCCGCTGATTCCGTGCGGGTCTCCGACGCTCGCGGAAGCTGTGCTGGCGATCGAGGTACTGCCCTCTGCTTCGGCCAGCGACATGCCCTTGGCAAATTGATGTGAGCAGGTGGGGCAGGTGACCTGTCGGTGATAACCCAGCAAACACGGAGCCATCGACCCCGTGGAAATCAGGTATCCCTCGGCGGCGAATGTGCGGAACATCAGCACACTGACCGCGAGCAGGAGCAGCGATTCGAGGACATGCCGCACGGGGGATGCGGTCGCCGAATCCGAGTTGGGAACTGCCCCAGACAAGGTACGCCTCTCACACAGGTCGGGTTGTAACGGTTGAATTTCCTGTACCGATATTACCCGTTCTCCCTATTGTAATGGAACTGGGACTTGTATGGATTTTTCAGAATCTCGCCTCGAATGATTGATTCTCCGAAATCCCAGCCTGAACAGGATTTCTGGCGAAAGACTGTTGATGCTCGCAAGACGGAACCGTTCGTGGAATCAGGAGATTCTTTTCAGATACTTCGATACCTGGCCGGTTGAGCGGGGTTGAACTGATCAGAGACACCCACGCGTTGAAGCGATAGAACCTCAACGCTAACTATCACACTCAGACGCGCGGATTGCGTTTTTGACGAACTGGAGATCGATCATGAGAACACTTCGCTGGTCCCGCTGGGGATTGCTTTCGATGTGCTGTGCAGCTGGCGCTCTGGCAGCTGAGGGAGAGAACGCAGCCGAGCTGTTCGACAAGCTCGACGCAAACAAGGACGGCCAGATCACATCCGAGGAGGTGCCGGAAGAGCACCGTCCGCATCTGGATCGATTGCTCCGCAAGGGGGATAAAGACGAGAACAAATCGCTCTCGAAGGAAGAGTGGGAAGCCGCACACAAACCCGACGCCGAACCGGAAGTCGGTGGGCCTCCCGGTAAGGAAGGGCGTCCCAATCCCGGTCAGATGTTCGATCGGATGGACGCCAACAAGGATGGGAAGCTCCAGAAGAGTGAGATCCCTGCGGAAGCGCCTCCCAAACTCCGCGAACTGCTCGACAAGGCTTTCGAGCAATCGGGGAAAGAAGAGCTGAGTCGCGATGAGTTGCTCTCTTCCATGGGAAAGATGGCCAAGGACAAAGCGGGCGGACCTCCCGGCGGCAAAGGCGGCGAACCCGGCAAGATGATCGAGCGGCTCAAGAAGCTCGACAAGAACGGAGATGGCAAAGTCACGACCGACGAGTTCCCTGCCGAGGGTGCGGAGCGTCTGCAGGGTCTGATGAGCAAGATTGGTGGAGGCGACTCCATCGACATCGCGAAGGCCGAGGAATTCACCCAGCGCCAGGCCACGAAGCAAGCTGCCAAGATGGAGAAGAAAAATCCCGACCCGAATGGGAAGAAGAAAAAGCGACCCGGCGCGAATGGCGATGTTTCGGACGCTGGTTCTCGTCCCGATGGCCCCCGACCGGAAGGGGAACTTCCTCCGGACATGAA
>QWOR01000365.1 GCA_003669575.1 Planctomycetota bacterium
CACTGCTTGAGGAGTTCGGGAATCGGGAGTTCGGCGGGATGCATGTGAGCGGTGTCCTGATCTCAGTGTCGGGGAACCGATAGCTGCCAGCAAGCGTGCTGTTCACGGAGTGGTGCCTCGCCGATATAACTCATTTCCGGTGTGATGTTGCTGCGTGTTCGATGAATCGCGTCCCGGAGTTGGACTGGTGCCTGCCTTACTGCGGGATATGTGAGTGTCGACTGAAACGGACCGCGTGAATCTCCCTCCCGCCACGGATGTCAAACCGCAGCGTTCGGTCTGGCCCGATCTGTCACTGCTCGGCGTGGCTTTGATCTGGGGCGTGAACATCCCGATCATGAAGATCGGTCTGGCAGATGTGGAACCGTTCGCATTTAACGCGGTACGACTGGCTCTATCTGCGATTGTTCTGGCGATACTCGCTCTGCGTGAATCGAGCCCCGCGACAAAGTGGCCACCGGGCCTCTGGAAGCAGATCGCTATTTACGCGGTGATTGCTTCGGGGATGTACCAGATTCTGTTCCTGCTGGGAGTCTCTCGTACCGCCACCGGAAATGGCTCACTCATCATGGCGACCGTCCCGATGTGGACAGCCTTGCTAGCCCGCTTCCTGCTCAGCGAGAAGCTGAACTGGCTGGCACGGATCGGACTGACCACAGCGTTTATGGGCACGCTAGTCGTGGCACTGGAGAAGGGCATCAGCAGTGATCGACATCTGCTGATCGGGAATTTCTTTATGCTGATGGCCGCTCTGGCCTGGGCATGGGGAACAGTCCAAAGCCGTAAGGTGTTGCCTTACATCTCGCCGATGCGATTGTCAGCGATCTCCGCAGTGTCGATGTTACCTGTGCAGTTCGCCTGTGCTGCCACTTCACTGACGAGCATTCTTCCCCGCTTGAGTGACATCAACGTCTGGGGCTCGATTGTTTATGCGGGGGTGTTGTCGACGGGGCTGGCTCTGCCCATGTGGAGTTATGGTGTTCGCCACTCGGGAGCCGCCCAGGCAGCTGTCTTTCAGAATCTGGTCCCGATCGTGGCCATCGCCAGTGCGTGGCTGATCCAAAGTGACCCGGTGACGAGTAACCAGATCCTCGGAGGGGTGTTGATTCTCGGCGGGCTGGTCCTGGTCCGCAGAAGTCGGGGTTAGCACGCCACCGGGAGGGCAAAGCTCCCGCTGAGCCGCAGTCCCCCCCTCCCCACGCCCGCTCCTCGCGTCGCAGAACTCAGCGATCTATCATGATTACCTGAGATCCAACAAGACTGCATTCTTCAGGAGCGAGTGATGAAACAACTGAGTCTGAGCTGCGTGATTTCTGTGGTCTGCGTCCTGGTGATGGGCACTTCGGTCCGGGCCGAGTTACCTGTCGAGAAGCTGGACGACACGGGCTTTGAAACCCTTTTCGACGGAAGTTCTCTGCGTGGCTGGCACGTCAGCACTCAAACCGGGCACAGCAATGCCAGCATGCACACCAGCGGCGGCAAGTGGCAGCTTCTCGATGGTGCCATTGTCGGAAGCCAGGACATCCCTGGTAACGGGGGCATCATCCTTACCGACCGTCAGTTCGGTGACTTCGAGGTGATCGTCGAAATGAAGAACGACTATGGGCCCGACAGCGGACTCTTCCTGCGAAGCAACGAGCGCGGGCAGGCGTACCAGTACATGGTCGACTACCACAACAACGGCAACCTCGCCGGGATCTATGGCGAGGGACTCAGCGGTCGCATTCATCGCCAGAATTTCGACTTGTTGCAAGAAGTAACGCAGATCCGAAAACGCGAGGACGCATTCCCGCTGCCGATCACTCCCGAACAGTGGCCCCAGCTGTGGAAGCATGGGGAGTGGAACGAACTTCGGGCTCGGATTGAGGGAAACCCGCCGGCCATTCACACGTGGATCAATCGCGTGAAGTTCATGGAATTCAAGGATACGGAAGCCCGTCACCAGCCCGCTGGCTCGATCGCCTTACAGGTCCACGGCGGTGGTGATTACACCAAGCAGTTCGTCCGTTACCGGAATGTGCGAGTGAAGGCACTGAATCAGTAGCGGCCAAGCTTGAAATGTCGAATGGCGACATCGAACGTGCGGGCGGATGCCGTGCCTACCGGTCTCAACGGGGTGACAAAAGATGACCAAAGGACGGATCGAAGCTTTCAGCGATGGTGTCATCGCCATCATCGTGACCATTATGGTTCTAGAACTGAGACCGCCGAAAGAATGGTCCCTGGAATCGTTAAAGCCGATTGTCCCCACTTTTCTTGCCTACGTCCTGAGCTTTCTCAACGTCGGCATCTACTGGAACAACCACCACCATCTGTTCCAAACGGTTGAACGCGTCAACGGTCGAGTCTTGTGGGCGAATCTGTACGTACTCTTCTGGCTATCACTGATTCCATTCGCAACGAGCTGGATGGGCAACTCCGCGTTCGCGCGGACGCCGGTGATCGTCTACGGAGGCGTCCTGATTATGTCAGCCAGCGCATACTATTTCATGACGAAAGTACTTCTGGCAGCTCATGGCCCTCAGTCGATTCTGGCGCAGGCTATCTCCGAAGCGCAGAAAGAAAAACTCTCGCTGCTGATCTACGCCCTCTCTCTGGTTGCGGCGTTTTATCACCCGGTGGTTGCGTGCCTGGGGTATTGTATTGTCGCTCTGATCTGGATGATCCCAGACACGCGTATTGAGACGCTTCTTCATTCACGAGATCAGAGCCAGTGAATGTTCATCACTTTACCATGGTCTGTGCTGGCGCCGCTGCGACCGGGGGTTGAATCGACTTCAACGAAATCGGCGTCCCCGTAACCTGTCCCTGGCGGCGCTTTTCGTCGATGTAACACTGGGCCGTCACTTCCAGAAGTGCGTCGGCCCGACCGTCCAGGACACCGTCCATCTTTCCGGCCATCTGCTCAACCCAGCCCGGCTGTTGCGTCATTGCCATCTGCATCATCCGCACGAAGAGCGTGATCTCTTCAAAGTTCTTATCGGTAATCTTGTTGCTGATCGGAGCCATGGCTTTGGCGATCGTTTCGATCGTTTGTGACGGGAAAGCCACAAACATGTCCGCGTTATGAGTAACGATTTGTTGACCATCCGCAGCCACCTCAAAGGCAGTCCGCACATGCATAATGGCACGTGCCTGAATGGGCTTGGTCAGCATCGGGCTCTGGAACATGCCATGGCAGTGCACCAGACACTCAGTCGGTGTACGTGACAGGATACTAATGACGCCAACTGTTCCGTCTTTCGCGTCGGCCTCGTACTCAAACTCGCCGGTTTGACGCAGCTGGAGCTTGGAAACCCCCATCGCTCGCCACAGGCTGACCGCGACATCGGGATGATCGGAGAAGAAGCGATAGATCCGGTGGTCGACACGGCATCGAATCGTCGGAAGTCGACGATACATGCTGGTATTCTGCACCACGCTGTTCACCATTTGCTGATACGCAACGGGCAGCGACGCTGTCGGCAGCTTTTGGATGGCCTCGTCGCGAGTCTTCTTCTGCGATGTCCCTGAGTACAGGGTATCGACCTTAAGTTCCTCTTGCGGCGCGCGCTGGCCCGAGACAAGCTGTAGTGACAGCTTGTTCGCGTCTTGGGCTACTCCCCCCCCAGGGAGTAACCCAATTACCAAGACCATGCAGAGCAGCACACTCTGCATGGGCGTAATAGCCCCCCGGCTATACCACATGAGAAATCCCCCCCTGCCGATCGCACAAGCACCGAAATCGTGCTCGTATCGCCCCCTTGCGATCGGACTGTACGGAATAATCGGCAAAGTCAACCCGGGATCGTCAATGGAAATATGAAGAGCACTTTCTGCGGCAAACTCTGCCGATGATATCGCATAAACGTGAGCTTGGATCGGCTTCAGCAGGGAACCTTCAGGTAATCGCCAAACCTTACCTGGTTGATTCATTCGCTCGGGGTCTGTCATCCAGCGTGAAAACGGCCTGTTACTACTCATCCCCGATGTGTGTGGATTTTCTCATGCAATGTCCTTCGCTCGCGGTCGAATAAAATTGAGCGGAGATTAAGACTGGCATTTTGTCGGTGGTCTCTCACTACTTCACGAGGACACACCCGTGTCTCAACCTGGCATGTGGCTCGAAATTCGCCGTGGGAAGACCAACTTTCCATTGCGCCCGATTTCTGGCGATCGCTTCCTGATTGGTGCAGGCAGCCATTGTCACCTCCAGCTCGGAGGCGAGCATGTCCCGATGCTCCACAGCTTGCTGGTCATCCACGGGAAAACCGCTTCGCTGGAAGCTGTCGTTTCCGATCCTCCGCTGCTGGTGAACGGCGAGGCTTGCCGACAGGTCGAGCTTTCTGATGAAGACACGGTCAAGATTGGAGAATTCGAGTTCGTATTTCATCGTCTGTTGAGCAACGAACCCGAGTCGCAGGCGGCAGTGATCGAGAGTTCAATCCCCACCGAGCCAGATCAGCTGGCACAGCTCAGCGCGGCTGAACTCGTTGCGCTGATTGAAGACGAAGCCACGGCCATTAGCGAATACCAGGCCCGCCGCGAGCTGTCAGCCGCCGCACTGCTCGATGCCGCTCATCGCCACGGCGAAGGAGCACATCCGGCAATCGTTCCGATGGCCACGTTCCGGCTCACCGAGCCGACCCTGTTGAAGATTGATTCACAGGCAGCTCCCAATTCCGACACGACAAGTCGCGAGTCGGAGTTCCTGGCAAAAGCCAGACAGTTGCAGGACGCTCAACAGCAACTGGCCTTGCAACTGGCAGAACTGACCCAGCAGATCGCCGACTGGCAGGCTGCGGAAACCCGCAACGCTCAACGATTCAGCGCGTAGGCATTAAACAGAAACAGCCGCGGCCAGATTCCTGAGCCACAGCTGTTTTTGTATCGGTGGTACTCTCCACGCCCGAAACTGACTTAGAGCAGTGCCAGGATTGGCTTCCCGTCGTGGGCGACCTTGAACGGTCGTCCCGTGGGCGACGTGGCAATCTTGTCGAGCGGAAGCCCAAGAGCAGTGGCAATCGTGGCGTTGAAGTCGGCTGGACTCACGCCATCCGCCTCGACGCCGTGCCCGGCGGCGTCCGATTTTCCATAGAACTGCCCACCGCGAATTCCTCCGCCCGCCAGCATAGAACTGAAGACTGCCGGATGGTGATCGCGCCCCGCGTTGAAGTTGATCTCGGGTGAACGACCGAACTCGGTGGTCAGCACGACCAGTGTATCATCCAGCAGCTTACGTTCGCTCAGATCCTTGAGCAGGTTCGCGACTGCCTTATCGAGAATCCCCGTACGATTCGGGAGTGCGTCGGGGTTGTAGATGTTGGTGTGCATGTCCCACCCGCCAAAGGTCACTTCGACACAGCGGACGTTGTTCTCAATCAGGCGACGAGCCAGCAGACAGCCTTGCCCGAAAGGATCACGGCCATAACGGTCACGGTCTTCCGGCTTCTCCTCGTTGAGGTCAAACGCCTTCAACTCACCGCTCGCCAGCAGGCTGCTGGCTTCCGTGTAGAAATCGTTATAGGTCTGAACCTTGCGCACCTTGAACTTGTTGCGAAACTTCTTGTCGAAGCCATCGATCAAGTCGAGCCGCTTCTCGTAGGAGGATTCCGACAGGTACTCGGGTGGCTTGGTATTCTCCAGGCCGCGATTGGGATCACCAATGGGCAGGGGACTGAGTGTCGGGTCAAAGAATCCTGCGGACGGATGCCGGGCCGGAGCCCCAATCAGCACGGTGTCGGGCAATGTCTTGCTATTACGACCACGGAAGTGCTGGATCCACGGGCCCATGGACGGATGACGCTCACTAGCGATCTCTTCGTAGCTGGTTCGCATCAGATAGTCAGCTGCGGCATGATCAGCTGTTTGCGTAAACATTGACCGGATCGCCGCAATCTTGTCGAACTGAGTGGCCAGCTGGGGCAAAAAATTGCTGAGCTGAGCCCCGGCGACACTGGTCGAGATCGCGAGAGTCTGCCCCTGATTCTTGTGCCCGGGTTTCAGGTCGAACGTGTCGAGGTGCGACATGGCACCGTTCATGAACAGATAGATCAATCGCTTGGCTTTGCCTCCCGTGGTCGCGGCAGCACTATCCGCAGCTCGGATTGACTTGTCGAGCCAGGGAGCCAGCGACACGCCAAGGCTGGCCTTCGCCGACATTTCCAGGAAGCGGCGGCGATCAAAGCCATCGAGCTTGGAGAGAGGAGATTTCATGAGACGATCCCAAGGGGATAAACGAGAGAGAGGCGAGGTCCACCCACTCGATTTACTGAATGAAAAGGAATTCCCGAGTGTTGGCCAGAGACCAGATCACATTCCCAAATCCGACCGGGCCGTTGGCTTTGACTTCCTGCTTGCCCAAGGCGGCTTCTTCGGCATCGGGTTCGCGACTTAACACCGTCAGGAAGATCACACGCACACCGCCAGCGGGGTCCTTGTGGCTCATGACGTTCTTGTAGATCGTCGTGTTCTTTTCCAGCAGCATGTGCGTGATCGGTCCGTTAAACATCAGAAGGACCTGCGGAACCGATCCATTGGTGGATGAGGTCGAGATCAGTTCGCGATCGGACTGACCAAACATGCGCAGGAAGTGGTTCGGGGGAACGGGTGACGGCAGTTCAGAAGCCCGAGCAAGCAGCTGGCCCTGATACATGTACTTTTCCTGCCGTTTCCAGGCGTTGCCGTCGACCTGGTTGACCTTGGAGCTGGAATCCATGATCTCCGCAGCGGAGACCTTTTCCAGATTCACTCCCTGGAACTTGTTTCGCTCATCGGCGGGAAGTTCGCGGTAATCATCGGGCTTCACGACAGCGAGGGTCAGGAAAGAATCCCACACCTGCTCAGCAGTCATGCGGCGCAGGATGGGGCCCGTGAAGTGGTACGGCTGGCCAGGCAGAATCTCTTCCGTGGAGACCTGCTGCTGATAGGTCTGGCTGTTGAAGATGATGCGCAGGTACTCCTTCATATCGAAGTCGAGCCGCTTCATCTCCGCTTCCAGGAACTTCATCAGAGCGGGGTTCTCTGCCTCTGTCGTGTCCATCATGTCGTCAACCGGTTCGATCTGGCCGATGCCAAAACTCTGTTTCCACAGACGATTCGCGATCGTCAGCGCGAACCGGGGGTTTTCCTTGGAGGTGGCCCAGCGGGCAAATGCCTGCCGAGGGGTTTCGCCGGGCTTGATGTCGGCGGGGCTACCGAACAGAGCCTTGGGTTCCACGACTTCACCCGGCTTGGCGTTGGTGTACTGGTAATTCGGAGGCAGGGTGATCTTACGATCGGGCGCATCGTTCACGATCTTCATGTTGATGGCGACGAAGCGATCAAAGACGTAAGCGTTTGCCCGACGGTCTTCTTCTTCCTGCTCGATCTCCTCGTACTCGATGGCGAGGCGGTCGGAC
>QWOR01000149.1 GCA_003669575.1 Planctomycetota bacterium
TATGACACGTGGTGGGATTCGATTCTGCCCGATCTGGTCAATGAGGATGCAATCCCCCCTGCGGAGAATTCTTTCAAGACGCTGTACTACGAGCAGTTTCCGAATGAAAGATGAGTAACGGGAGCAGGTTTCTCTCAAATGCGGTTCGGATCTCCGGTCCGTGGTCCTCGGCGTCCCTTATTCCATTTGGTCACTCAATCCGTGCGGATACCGATTGAAAACAACCCGCTTCGGCACTAGAGTCCTCAACGCGCCGCAACCGCCCGAAACTATTTACCAGGATGCTTGGTTTTCATGGATGTCATCTACCGTTACGACCCATATGCGCCGCTTACCGCTCGACAGATTCCAGATGCCCAGGCCGCGATGAATGCCCTGGTGCAAGGCAATGACCGGCTGGTGCAACTGGTTCATCGCATGCAGGAGCGAACCCTCGGCGGCGACGCTGGCGAACCGATCGTGATTCCGATGTGCCCAATGTCTTCGGGACTGCCACTGTTTCCCGGTGCCATGCCTTCGCAGGCTCCCTTCGCGGTGGTTCTCGGGTGTTCCGATGCCCGCGTGCCGACGGAAGCCGTGTTTGACCAGTCCTTCAACGATCTGTTCGTGTTGCGGATCGCAGGGAATGTTCTCGGTTCGGAGTGTCTGGGCTCGCTGCATTACGCGATTCGGAATCTGAAGGACAGCATCAAACTCATCGTGGTACTGGGCCATTCAAAATGTGGGGCGGTGACGGCAGCTGTCGATACGCACCTTTCGCCCGATGCGTATGTAAATATCGCGTGTACTTTCCCGCTGCGGTCGCTGGTCGACCAGATACAGGTGGCTGTTCGCGGTGCGTCGCACGCTCTGGATAAGTATGCGGGCGCAGCCATCCACGACAAGTCGCTGTACCGTTCCTTGCTCGTCGGTGTGACGGCGTATGTGAATGCAGCTGTGTCGGCATTTGAGTTGCAGCGGGAGCTGTCTTTGTACGGTGAAGATGGTCCACAAGTCGTCTTCAGTGTGTATGACTTCGAATCCCTGCTGGTGCAGAGCAACCCCGCCCACTCGTCTGATGTCCCGCGTCTGCGCCCCGCCCCGCGTAGTGCCGCCGAACTGGCCGAATACGCAGCCGAAGTCGTCGAAGGCATCATGTCCCTCGATGACGACGACCATGAGTCGGGGTACAAGCTGACGAAACATTTCTGAGTGGGAGAAGCGACACCATGCGTAGTATCGCTATGATATTGGTGGTGATCGCTCACTTATTCGTGGCGATCTATGGGGCGGCCATTATCGCATACTCGCGTCTATTGAAGAACGTACAATCTCAACGAAATGCGGACGAGTACCTCGGGGCGACGGCGGTGTATTACCACGAGTGTTTCATTGAGTTGCCCATGGGGATCGCAATTCGAGGTGAGCCTGACAGAACTGGAGTTCTCCAGATTGGGCGTATCAAACTGCTGATCCCCCATCACGAAACCGTAGGTTGGTTTTTGGTGGTCGCCTCCTTTTTGTCTGCGACTAATCTCGGCGTTTATTTGTGGAGGAGGATGCTCCACGAATGAGTAACGGAAAACGCAGGGGGTAACACCCCGGCTTTTACACGCGAGTAATCGCTCGCTCAATCCTCGCGATCGATCGCTCTCTCCCCAGCAGCTCCAGGCACTCGAATAACCCCGGGCCGGCGGTCTTACCGGTGAGGGCGAGGCGGAGGGCGTGGACGAGGTTGCCCATTTGCAGGCCTTTCGTTTCGATCCAGGCGTGGATCTCGCGGTCGAGGCCAGCAGCGGTGAAATCCGGAGACGCCTGCAGGACCGGGATCAGGTCGCGCAGCAGAGGCACAGCGTGCGTATCGTCGCGGACTCGCTTCTGGAATCCCTTCTCGTCGTAAGTCAGTGCCTCGTCCGCGACGAAGTATTCCTCATACCCCAGAATGTCTGAGAGCAGCTTCAGACGTGGCCCGAGAGCTGTGATCAGTCGGCCGACGAATTCCCGTTGTTCGGGCGTGGCGGGAGCGGCGATCTGGTGAGCCTGCTCGAGGTACGGCAGGCACATCGCCACCTTGTCGTCGAGCGACCGCTGGCTCATCCAGTATTCCTGGTACGCCAGCAACTTGTCGGGGTCGAGTCCGGCGGGCCCCTTCACGACGCGGTCGAGTGTGAAGTTCTCGATCACGAAGTCGAGCGACATGTTCTCTGTCTTGTCGTCGAGTGACCAGCCGAGTCGCGACAGGGCGTTGAGGACCGCCTCGGGCAGGAATCCCATCACTTCGTAGTACTCGACCATCACCGGGTTGAGAGCCTCGGAGACCTGACGCCCAATCTTCGGCAACACGGCGTCGGCCATCTCGAACAGCTTCTTGAACTGTGGGTTGGTGCGGTACTTGCCAATGTCTCGCTTGCTGAGTTTCTTGGTGGTCGCGGGAGCAGCCACGTAGGGGATGTGGGCGAATTCGGGCGGCGTGGCTCCGAGGGCCTGGAGGACAAGCATCTGAATCGCGGTGTTGGTCAGGTGTTCTTCCGACCGGATGACGTGGGTGATCTTGAGATCAACATCGTCGACCACCGACGCGAAGTTGTAGAGCGCCGAGCCGTCTCCGCGCTGGATCACCGGGTCGGGCATCAAGTTGCAGTCCCACTCCACATCGCCGCGGATGTGGTCTCGAATCGAGACCTTCTCGCCACGCGGGACAAGCAGCCGAACAACGTAGGGTTGCCCCTGTGCCTCGAGGTCGGCGATCTCCGCTGGGGAGAGGGCCAGCGACTGGCGGCTGCTGACATACTGCCGCTTCTCCTTTTCGGCGGCTTCGCGATCAGCCTTGGTCTGCTCGGGAGTTTCAAAGTCCTTATACGCTCTCCCTTCTGCCAGGAGTCGGGCCGCAGCTGCCTTGTACTTGTCGGATCGCTGCGACTGGAAGTAGGGGGCATAGGGCCCACCGATTTCTGGGCCTTCATCCCAGTTCAGGCCGAGCCATTTGAATGCCCGCAGGATCGGCTGGAGTGCTTCTTCGCGGTTTCGCTGCTGGTCGGTGTCGTCGATCCGCAGGATGAACTGACCGCCGTGTTTGCGTGCCCAGAGCCAGCTGAAGAGAGCGGTACGCATCCCTCCGATGTGCATGTAACCAGTGGGAGAGGGAGCGAATCGGGTGCGAACGGCGGACATGTATCAGTCTCTGAAACACTTCTGAAGCGGGAAGAACCTGACGATTCAATTTGAGCCCGTCCCCGACGTGGTCTTCCTGGCTTCATGCCACTCAATATTTCCCTCGGTGATGAGGAAGGAAATTGAACAAAAGGAAAGCAAGAGAACAAAGAACGGAGGGCGAATCGTGAATCTGTCAGCAATGGCGTGGTGGGTGGGATTGGATTTGCAGGCTAGCTGCAGAGTTCCTGCCACAGTTTGCGGTAGTACTTGAGCAGCAGTTCGCCGTTCTGGGGATCGAGCTTCTCGCCGATCTCGATCAGCGTTACGCGGTCATAGTTGACACGGCGCAGCTCCGAGAACAGCTCTCGGTAGGGATAGCCCGAGTAGAGAGCATTGATGTGGCACGACTTGAGCCACGGCAACAGCATCTCGAACGAAGGCTTGATGGAGCCGTCGACGACGTCGCTGGGATTCGAGTTCCAGCAGATGCCGACGCTCTTTTGCCCGCAGGCCTCCATGATCGCTTTCATGCGAGGCGGCTTCGAGGTCTCGGACCCGTGGACTTCGACCCACACCTCGGTCCCCAGGTTGGCAGCGGCCTCGCCACAGGGGATGAGGGCCTTGCCAATCTGAGTGAGCGTGTCGGCTTCCGGGATGTCCTTGCGGAGTCCGTTGGGGCGGACCTTCACGCCCTTGGCTCCAATGTCGTGGGCCAGCTGGAGGAACTGTTTGCAGGTTTCGATGTGTCCTTCGACAACTTTCGGATCCGGGCTGTGAAACTCACACACGGAGCCCAGACCCCAGATTGTCACGCCCGCATCGGCACAGCGTTTCTTGATCTCCTGACGCTGCTCTTGGGAAAGTGTGGGCTCGACTCCGTGCTTATGAGTCGTACGGAACTCGACATGTGTCAGGCCGACTTTCGGGAGGATCTTGAGAATCGTGTCGAGGTCCCACTCGGCGGCGACGTTGTAAGTGACCGTTCCTAAGGAAAAAGGCGGAGGAGTCGGCTGCGCCGGAGCCGCAGTTGCCTGCTGGGCGTATACCTCACCGCAGGCGGTCAGCCCAAGAACACCGGCAGCTGTCGTAGTCAGAAACGTGCGGCGGTCAGCGTGGATCGACATGGGGCACCTGAGCAGGAAATGAAAATGGGCAGCGTCACTTCAGACGATGCCCATTGGAGATTGCCAGCGAGAGATCTGCAAGGGTGGCGGGCCTTGGCCCGAAACCCACTCGGGCGCCGACTCAGCGATTCGTGGCGGTGGTCAGTGATACCGGAGCTGGTTCTGCTGGTGATGTGGCCACCCCCGCGATGGGTGGGTTATGTATCTTCATCTGAGCTGCGTCCCAGATTCGCTGCGGGGCGATGAAGACTGCCAGGGTCGCGACAGTGCAGATCGCAGCTGCGAATGTTGCGGGAATCGGCATGTGCATCGTTGTCGGTCCGGAGCCTGGCTTCAGGTAAACTGCGGCGATCGTCCGCAGATAGTAGTACGCCGACACCGCAGCGTTGAACGCCATCAGGTAGGAGAGGTAACGACCCATCGAGGATCCTTCGGACCAGGCGGCGAGGAACAGGTTCATCTTGCCCAGGAATCCTCCCGAGGGAGGCAGACCGGCGAGGCTGAACAGCATGACGGCCAGCATCAGTGCCGCAGCGGGATGATGACGGCTCATGCCTCCGAGGTCGTTGAGTGTTCGGATCGGGCGGTCAGCTGAACTGACGGCACACAAGACGGCAAACACGCCGAGTGTCATGATGCCGTAGTTGACGAGATAGAAGAGCAATGAGGAGATGCCCGTCGCGATCGTTCCGCTGTCTCCGACCGCCAGACCGACAAGCATGTAGCCCGCGTGAGCCACGCTGGAGTAGGCCATCATCCGATGAATGTTGCTCTGGCGGAGTGCCATCAGGTTACCGACCAGCATTGTGACTGCGGCCAGCAATGCGAGCAGAGGCTTCACCATGCCTCCCAGCAATTCCATGTGTCCATTGAACGAGGCTGCGCCGACGGACAGGCTGAGCAGGCGAATCAGAGCGGCGAAACCGACGATCTTGGGGATCAGCGACAACATTCCCGCAGCAAATGCGGGAGAACCCTGGAACACGTCCGGGGCATAGAAGTGGAATGGCACAGCTGTGATGCGGAAACTCAGTCCTGCTATGATCAGGGCGACTGCCACCGGGAACAGTTTGGAAACGCCGGTGGCATGAGCTTCGGAGATCGAACTGGAGATCCCCACGAAGTGTGTGGTCCCCGTGGCCCCATAGAGCAGAGCGAAACCATACAAGACGATTGCCGAAGAGAAGGCACTCAGCAGGAAATACTTGATCGTGGCTTCCTGGGACTCGCGTTCCCGGCGGGGCAGGGCCAGCAGGACGTAGGTTGGGATGCTGACCAGTTCCAGTCCGAGAAACAAAACGATCAAGTCGTTTGCAGCCACCGTGAAGTTGACTCCGGCCAGAATCGCCAGCAGCAGCGCCTGACACTCTGCGGACTTCGAGTCTTCAACCTGGCTCCAGAGCATCAGAGAGATGATGGCTCCAAAGATCAGCGTCGCACCTCGGATGTAGGAGACCAGACCGTCCAGACGGAATGGGCCGTCGTTGATCGGGGCCAGCGGTGTCCTCAGCCAGAACCAGATTGCCACGCCGATCGCGAACAGCGACAGGATGCCCCAGCGGTGGCGAATACCCGGAGCGGCGACCCCCGACTCACTCACGAGAAACGGGGCCGAGAGGAACATCACGCACACAGTGGCGATGAGCACCACCTCGGGCAGCACCAGATTCACCGCGGATGTCACTGACTGGAATCCCACAACACACCCCGTGCTTGCACAACTTGGAACTGACTGGGCGATCTTTCGATCAATGTCTCGGCTTCTTGAAGGCCAGCTTGTGGGCTGGCTTTCAGACGGCTAACGGTTGATGACGGTGAGCTGAGCGGGAGGCTCCGTCTGAGTCTCCGCGGTCAACGGCGTCGAGTGGTCGTAGCCGGTCACCACGGCCTGGATATCGGGCTTCATCATGTCGATGAACGGCTGGGGAGCGACCCCGATCCAGACACACATCACGGCCAGCGGCAGAAACGCACACGCTTCGCGCGGAGTCATGTCACCGACCGGTTCATGAACATTGTGTGGCTCCCGCAAGGGGCCGAAGAATCCCTGCTGCACCATGGTCAGCATGTACCACGCTCCCAGCACCACGCCGGAGGTGCCGATGATGGCGTAGACAGGCATGATCTTGAACATGCCTGCCAGAGACAGCATTTCACCCACAAAACCATTCAACCCCGGCAGGCCAATGCTGGCCATTGTGGTGAAGACCATCGCCGCAGCAATGAGCGGCAGTCGATTGGCCAGACCGCCCAGGTCGTCGAGCTGTCGCGTGTGGTAGCGGTCGTACACCATGCCCACGAGGAGGAACAGAGCCCCGGTCGACAGGCCGTGGTTGATCATCTGGAGCAGGCTGCCGGTGATGCCCTCGGAGTTCAGAGCGAACAGGCCGAGCATGCAGAATCCCAGGTGGGCGACCGAGCTGTAGGCGACCAGCTTCTTGATGTCGCGTTGAGACAGGGCACACAGAGACCCGTACACGATCCCGATTACGCTCAGCGTCGCAATCAGCGGCAGACCGACATCCATGCAGGCCTGGCGGTAGATCGGCAGGCAGATGCGGAAAAATCCGTAGCTGCCGAGCTTCAGCATGACACCGGCCAGCATGACCGAGCCCGCGGTCGGAGCCTCGACGTGAGCCAGTGGCAACCACGTATGGAGCGGGAACAGCGGAACCTTGACCATGAAGCCTGTCGACAGCGTCAGGAAGAGAATCACTTGCAGCCGGTAATCAATCGGATGCTCGGTGAAGTAGGTCGCGAGGGCAGGAATCGAAAACGGAGTGGTCACACCACCCTTGACCGCCATCAGCACCAGAGCCGCCAGGCCAAGCAGGGTGATCAAGCTGCCGCACAGGGTGTAGAGGAAGAACTTGATGGCGGCATAGTTCCGTTGTGCTCCACCCCACAGACCGACCATGAAGAACATGGGGATCAGGGTGAATTCAAAGAACACGTAGAATAGCAGCAGGTCGAACGAGCAGAACACGCCGATCAGTCCCGACTCCAAAACCAGCAGGCAGATGTAGAACTCGGCGGCCCGCTCTTTGATCGATTCCCAGGAGATCAGCACGGCACTGATCGTGAGCAGGGCCGTCAGTGCGATCAGGCA
>QWOR01000093.1 GCA_003669575.1 Planctomycetota bacterium
CATCGAAAAGGTGGTTGCAGTCAAGGGCTATCACAAGGCTCAGAACCTGGTCCAGATCCACAGCCTCCCATCCTTCGGCATCAAAACCTACATCCCCGAGCCCCAATCAAAGTGCGAACGCGTGTGGACTGACAAGCCCGACTCTCATCAGCGAAGCTGTTTATCACAATCACGATCGCTGCTCTCGCAACCACGTGAAGGCCTTGCGCCGACGCCGCAGTGAAGTCGTCGAACGCCGGTTCCCCCACTTCAGCGAGACTGGCGGCAGTCGACGCAGCTGGCTGACCGGAATCGATAGTGTTCGCAAGAGATACTCACTCGCCGCAGCTGCCCACAACCTCGGCCTGATCCTCCGACAACTCATCGGCAGCAGCAAACCGCGGGGCTTCGCCGCCCTCGGCTGGCTGCTCCGCGCTGCCCAGATGGCCACGAGAGCGTTCCTGAACCTCTGGAGCCCCTTGATACGCTCCTCAAGCCCCCATTTGGAAAATCCCATCCCCCAATTCGCGCTGAGATGACAGACCTCGATCACTACAACAAACCGGTTTCTTCAACGGGCTGCTAGGGCGAGGCTATGTGAATCATGCTGTTCAGTTCGGCACAAGAGCGAGTACACGCAGAGGACTTCCTGAACCTCCCTCGATCTTCAGAGGTGCAGAAAAAATCAGGGTGCCAGTCGGGGGCAATTGGTCAAGATTCCTCAGGCATTGTAGACCATACCGGTTGGCACCGTGCATCAGGGTATGACAGGGGTATGGAACCGGCCAGTCATAGGACTGTCCCGCATCCGTGTTGATCGTCTCCACCGCAAAACCATGAACATTACGATTGTGGATCAGCCATTCTACTGCAGCTTGCGTCGGCCCCGGAGTATGGGCTCCATCTTCCTGGAAGTTGAGGAAGGAAAGAGGGTCGCTGATGCGTTTGGACCAGCCGGTACGGAATACAAGCCATGCTCCGGCTTGAATTCGCCCATTACTGGCTTCCCATTCTTCGAGGAATTCGACGGTCAGTAGCCAATCCGGATCGGATGCCACCTCGCCGCTGGCATCCACCACGGCCGCCGGGGCAACAAAGTTCTTGCACGCGATTGTGTCAACGGTGTTGCTGGGGTGGTCCTTGCCTGTGATCCAGTGAGCAGGCGCGTCGAAGTGGGTGCCTGTGTGCTCGCCGCACGAAAAGTTATTCCAATACCAACCCGGTCCAGTTTGGTCATATTTGGAAATGGTCTCCAGCTTGAACGGCCAGACCTGGCCAAACTGCGGAGGCAATACCAAGGTTGGAAAACCGGCCGATAGGGTGTGTGTGAGGTCAACGATCCGTATGCTGCCCGCATACAGCGCGTCAGAGAAAGCCGCCAGTGGATGTTTAGCAAAGGTTTGTTCGTGAGGACTCATTCGATGTCGCTCCCGTGTAATGAATTGTTTGTCTATCTCGAAACCAAGTTACGCAGCGGCGTGCCCGCGGCATAACAGCGCAACTGCTCGCTAGCAAAACGATAAGCGCGCAGCCGCCAACTCATTACCGCGCCAGCCACGTGGGGTGTGATCAAAAGATTGGGGGCCTGCCAAAGAGGATGACCGAATGGAAGCGGTTCGGGGTCGGTCACGTCCAGAGCCGCCCGGATTCGTCGCTGATGGAGGGCCGCCAGCAGTGCCGCGGTATCAACCAACCCGCCGCGCGACGCATTCACCAGGATCGAACCAGGTTTCATTCTCGCGAGAAAATCGGCATCGACGGTATGCTCAGTCGCCGAATTAAGCGGAAGCAGTAGGACAACGGCATCTGCTTCGGGCAAGTGTTTGGGGAGGGCTTCCATCGTCTCGGCGTCCGGCCGCTGGTGACGGGCAATTCCTACGACGCGAATGCCGAAAGGAGCAAGCCGAGTAGCGACTGCCCGCCCAATCGAACCATATCCAAGAATCAGCACGGTGCCCCCCTCGAAGGTGTCGATGGGCTCGACGGACGATGGGCCCGTGGCCGTGACATCATTCACGTTCACGTCCCACTCACCACGCCGCTGGAGTTCCAACATATCCGGCAGACGCCGGCGCATTGCCAGCAACACCGCCACCACCCACTCTGAAACGGCGGCATCGTGCACTCCGCTCGAGTTGTAAACTGCCACACTCTCCGGCAATTTTGGTAGCAACCAATCCACTCCTGCATTGAGCGACTGGACGGCTCGCAGTCGCGGCAGAGAGTCGATAAAAGACCGCAGCCTGGGTGCGTGATGCATTCCCAAGACAGCGAGTTTCACATCCGGTTCCGCGGCAGTAATAAGCTTGACCCCTCCAGGTAGAGGTTCGAACACGTGATGATACGCATTCTCTGGAACAAATATTTTCAACGGCGTCATTTGGAAGGTCACATCCAATTGGTGGTGTCATTTTTTAGGGGAGCTGTTTAAACGCGATGGGTTGGTTCGGTGGCAGGCTGGGGTCCCGAACTACGGTGGCGCTCTCATGGAACGCCACCCAAAGCCCACTCTCATCCAGCTGCCCCAACTGAAACAAAACTGATTCAGCTGAAAAACACTTGTTTTTCAGGAGCTGCTGGATGTGGCCCGTTGCGGGCACTGGCACTCAAATCTCTTCCAAAGCGGTAATTCTGGTCGTCGAATCTGCCGACTTCTAGATCGGCATCTTTCCCAGGGCTGTCGCATCAAAACTTGGCGGTGTGTAGTACTTTGAGCAGGTAGTTCGGATCGAGGGCGCACTGGATGCGTTTGTTTTTGACGCCGCGTTTGTTCGTGGTCTCTTGGCGGAGCAGGCTCACAGCCAGGCGGCGGACAGCGGCGAAGTTCGCGCCGCCGTTGCGGTCTTGTTGGCGGCGTTGGTCTTCGCCGAAGACCACATCGAGCACCCAGTGCTGGCTGTTCTCAATGGACCAGTGGCGACGAA
Source organism: Planctomycetota bacterium (assembly GCA_003669575.1). Taxonomy (GTDB): domain Bacteria; phylum Planctomycetota; class Planctomycetia; order Planctomycetales; family Planctomycetaceae; genus TH-plancto1. Next base: position 2,904 of record QWOR01000093.1, read on the forward strand.
TCGCCTGCGCCAGAAGTGCGGCTTGCGGCGGGTGGCTGCTCAAATAAAGTCGCGATTCCCACGTCTCCTGGCCACCGATCTCGCGGCGGGAAATCGTGACGGCCAGGGTGCGTAGAGCGGTCTACGCCGCACGCTGCGGATGATCGGGAGGGATCTCGATCACGTGACACGTTCGCTCTTCGGTGCGACCATGAGCGGTCTCACTCGACGCATGCACCGAGTGTTTCAGTCCCGCAAAGTTCGTCTCCATGCCCTGCTCGAACAGCGTTTGCATGTCGGTCTGCAGACTCGACTGGTTGCCCTTGAGAGCCAACACGTAATGCCCCTTCTGCGAGCGAATCTGCTGGGCGATCTCCCTCTGGCTACGTAACCATTCACACCCCAGCAGCCTGACCGTTTGAAACTGATCTTTCCGAGAATCGGAAAATCGACGACATCTGATGCATGTCTCTGGATCAGATCACGGACGAAGTCATCGCACGGCAGGCGCCCGAGGCGCAGTCGATCATTCGGCTGTTGCTCGCGGAGCTGGCGGCTCGCGAAGAGCGGCTGATGGCGCGCATTGCAGATCTAGAGGCTCAGGTGGCCGCGTTGAAACGGACGCCGCAGAACAGTTCGCTGCCGCCGTCGACGCAGCATCCGCATGATAAGCCGCCGCCCACGAAGACGAAGTCGGCTCGCAAACGCGGTGGGCAGTCGGGGCATCCGAAGCATGAGCGGACACTGCGGCCTTCCATCGAGTGCGATGCGGTCGTGCCGGTGCTGCCGACGAATTGTCGCCGCTGCGGGTCGCAGTTGAAGGGCACGGACCCGGAACCACGACGGCACCAAGTCTGGGAGATCCCGCTGCCGACGCCGATCGTGACCGAGTATCAGCTGCATCGCTTAACATGCACGTGCGGTTGTTCGACGAGTGCGGCGATTCCCGATGGCGTTCCCGAGCATACTTCGGGGCCGCGATTGACGGCGATGGCGGCGCTCCTGATGGCGCTGTTCCGACAGTCGAAGTCGCGGGCCGCGCTGGCGCTGACGACTCGCTTCGGAGTGCCCGCCTGTCCCGCGCTGATGGTCAAGCTGTGTTAAGCGCGGTTGAAAATGGTGGCGCTTCCCGGGGGAAAATCCGGGTGAAAATGGCAGCGCACATGCGTGCAGTTCGATGAAGTTGGAAGAAGATCTGGGATGACCTTTCGCCCCCAGAGGTTGCCAGCTCAATCAAATCCCAATTACGCTGGGCAAATCCAAAGTTGTCTATTTGAAGGAACGGGAATGAAGTCGCAGCTGATCACAATCCAGCTACTGGCACTGATCCTGCTGGGCATGCTGCCACAGACGCTGAGGAGTGAAGAATCACTCTTCCCCCACTGTGATCGTCGTGAGGATGTCGTCTACGGACGGAAATATGGCACGGCTTTGACGCTGGATGTGTTCGCTCCCAAGGCAAAAGCCAACGGGATCGGTGTGATCTTTGTCGTGAGTGGAGGGTGGTCGTCTCGTCACGATGATATCTCCCAATACGCACGTCCATTCATTGATCAACTTGCCGAGCGTGGATTCACCGTCTTCGCTGTTGTCCACGGCAGCCGTCCACGCTACTCGATTCCGGAAATGATTCGTGATCTGGAGCGATCTGTCCGCTACATCAGACACCACAGCGATCAATTCGACATTGACCGTGATCGGATCGGCGTCTGTGGAGCCTCTGCGGGAGGTCACCTCTCACTGATGATGGGCACAGATGCGAAGCCAGGGCGTCCCGATGCCGAAGATCCTGTTGAACGAGAGTCATCTCAGATTCAAGCTGTCGCCTGCTTATTCCCACCGACTGACTTCCTGAACTATGGGAGTCCAGGTGAGAACGCATTGGGGAAAGGAAAACTACAGGACTTTCATTCAGTCTTTGAGTTCCGAGAGACTCTTGATCGTGGGCGGACGATTATCCCCATCACAGATCCGGCGAAGATCCTTGAGATTGGCAGGGACATCTCGCCTGTGAATCATGTCTCGTCCGGCGATCCCCCGACGCTGATTATCCACGGTGACAAAGATTCGATTGTCCCGATCCAGCAGTCGGAAAGTATCATTTCAAAATTTGAATCGACCAATGTTCCCTGTCGGCTGGTTGTTCGCCAGGGAGAGGATCATGGGTGGAAAGATTACTCGCCAGATATCCGTGAATTCGCCGATTGGTTCGACACACATTTGAAGGCAACGAAGTAACGGAAAATGAAAACAGTTCGAAGCGTCTTTGCCGTGTCGGATGCAATCCATTCTCGCAGCGTCGAGCCCAGCTGAGGGCGGTGAGGGCTTGCGCCAACAACAACGACAGGAGAGGAATCACACGCATCCGGCAGACGGGCATCCATGATTCGCTCCCTCGAAGATCGTGGTCAGATACGATCTCAAGGCGCAAATCTCATGCCCCTTGTCGGATGCCATTTTTACAGGTTGTTTGTCAGCCTCTAAGATCGGAATTCGTGATGACAGCAAAATGGTCATAGACCTCGACAAAGAGAACCCTGATGTCGAGAGAGACGCGATTGTAGACCAGTGGGAAACGGAAAGGCGTAAGAGCATCCATGACAAGTCCAGGTTTTTCCAAATCGATCTTCCTGTCAGCAGCATTCCTGTCGCTTGGGCTAACGTTAGCCATGCTTGTGCAATTCCGGGTCGATGCCAATGAAGAAGTTCATCGGCATCCAGTGACATCGGTACCGCAATTGGGAAATGGGATGCGCAATAGCTGGGTGGATCAGCACTCGATTGTTTTGTGGACTCGTACGACCGCACAGCCAGAGATGACCCAGGCAGGCCCCGAGTTCGTGGCAATCGACCGCGAGCAGGAACGGCTGTGGGAAAGTACATTGTCGGAACAGCAGTTACTTCAAGTCCAGATGCCTGATGGAGCTCGTTTAGATCAAATGAAGGGCGCCTGCCCGGGGGCTGCCGGAGAAGTCCGCCTCATTTATTTTCCTCGCAATAGCGAGACCTTGAAACGGGTGACTGACTGGAGGATCACGGAAGCTGGGCATGACTTCTGTTGTCAGTGGAAGCTGGACGGGTTACAGGCTGGGACACGCTATGTGACCGTGGTGGAAGCTCGTCCAGTCGGCCGCAAAGAGGTGACTGCTGTTTTGCGAGGTGGCTTTGAAACTGCTCCCCAACCGGATCAACAGACACCTCATACGTTTTGCATGACCACCTGTCACGACTACATCCGTCGCGACGATGATACGGGGCATCGAATCTACCCAGCCATGACTCGGCTCGACCCCGATTGGATGATCCACGCCGGTGATGTTGAATACTACGACAAACCCAACCCCTATGCCTGGACCATTGATCTGATGCGATTCAAATGGGCCCGGCTGTTTGCGTTGCCCAAGGTGCGTGACTTCTACTCCAATCACACCAGCTACTTTATCAAGGACGACCACGACACATTGAAGAACGATTGCTGGCCGGGACAGAAGTATGGCTCCGTGAGTTTTGAACAAGGGGTGCGGCTGTTCAATGAAGAGCAGTTTCCCTCTCGAACTCCACGTTACACCACCGTCTCATGGGGCAAGGATCTTCAATTCTGGATCCTGGAAGGTCGAGATTATCGCAGCCCCAACACGATGAAAGACGGACCAGAAAAGACCATTCTGGGAGCAGAACAAAAGGCATGGTTGCTACAGTCACTGCGTGCTTCAACGGCCACCTTCAAACTCGTCTTCAGCCCGACTCCGCTGGTCGGCCCCGACCGAAACAGCAAGACCGATAACCATGCGAATGAGACGTTCGAGTATGAAGGTCACCAGCTGCGAACTGTCCTGAGCGAGATCCCTGGCGTCATCGTCTTGAGTGGAGACCGCCATTGGCAGTACGCGTCTGTCGATTCGCAAACGGGACTCTGGGAATTTGGATGCGGCCCCGGCAGTGATCGCCATGAGTTAGGATGGCGCGAGGGTGATGTCCGCCCCGAACATCGGTTTTTGAGGGTGCGGGGTGGATTCCTGAGTGGACAGCTGAGTTACCATCAGCCCGACAGCCAGCCTCGCCTGCTGATTCGACACCATACCGTGGATGGCGAAGAGGTCAGTCGATTTGAGTTCCCCCAAGGATCGGGTAATCATTGAATTTGGCAGTTCTGTTTCGATCGATTCGAAGACGATCGTTTGTGGGAGTCGTCTTCCGACCACTCATCTTTCCTTCTGTTAGTGTGGAGCTGCCTTTTTGCGAGGGCATATTTGTTCTCCGTGGTGTTTCACTCTCCAGCGCGGGAGGATGGAATCATTTGAGTGGCGGTACAGATCGTGTTGACGGGCTTGGAGCGGGCGGCGCTGGTGAAGTGGTCGCGCTGGTGAAGTGGTCGCGCTGGTGAAGTGGTCGCGCTGGTGAAGTGGTCGCGCTGGTGAAGTGGTCGCGCTGGTGAAGTGGTCGCGCTGGTGAAGTGGTCGCGCTGGTGAAG
>QWOR01000011.1 GCA_003669575.1 Planctomycetota bacterium
ACTGGTATGAGAAACGCCCGCCCAGCACGAGGCTGGGCGGGCGTTGAGAAGTCACTTTTCGCTCGGTATCGAGAACGATCGCGTCACTAGGATGCGGTCGTGGCCAGCTTCTTGGAGGCTGGCTTGGCGACAGGTTCCTGGCGATTCATCAACCAGACCAGTGCCGGGCTGGCCACATAAATCGAGCTGTAGGTACCGATCAGGATTCCGATCGTCAGGCTGAACGCAAAGCCCCGCAGACCTTCACCACCAAAGAAGTAGAGGATGGTCGAGGTGATGATCGTCGTGACCGATGTCAGCAACGTTCGCGACAGCGTCTGGTTCAGGCTGATGTTGACCATGTCCCAGGTAATCTTGGGGTTCTTGCCACGCACTTCGCGGATCCGGTCGAACACAACGATCGTATCGTTCAGTGAGTAGCCGATGATGGTCAGGAAGGCCGCCACCATCGTCAGGTTCAGCTTGAAGTCGATGAGGAACAGTCCGCGACCCACGGAAGTCTGGCTCAGGTACGCACCGACCGCGACAGCTCCCAGTGTGAAGAGCACGTCGTGGACCAGGGCGATCGTCGCCGCGATTCCGAAGGTCATACCGGCAAAGCGGAACCAGAGATACGCCGTGATCGCAGCCATCGAGATGATCATGGCCAGAATCGCAGCCGACTGAGTGTGGCCTGCAACCGACGACGAGAATGTCGTCAGCTCCTCGAACAGCGGCTGACCATCCAGCTTGGATTTCAACGAGGCCAGGACCTTGGTCGAATCCTCTGGAGTCACCGAGTTTGACAGGCGAACCTTGATCGACTGTGTCTTGGCGGTTGGAGCCACAGACGAGTCAGCAGGCAGGGTTTCGACGAGGTTCTCCGCATCCACATACCGGTCAGTGCCGCCGATTTCGTGCAGGCACTCTCGGATCGTTTCCGCAAAGGCTCCCGGTGTCAGTTCCTGCCCAACGGTGGCGACGAACTGCTGGCCACCTTCAAACGACTTCTCACGCGCGGTCCCGGCTTCGTCGAGCTTTGCGGTCGACGGAGCGATCACGCTCGTGTCGCCGAGCTGCAGAGTCTGCTGCAGGAGCTTGAACGAGCTGTCGGCGAAAGCATCACGCATCTTGTCCCGCAACTGGCTTTCCACGTTCTTGCCAGTCTTGGCTGCTTCCGCCTCTTCCTGATCGATGACGGTTCGCATCCGGAACAGTTCCCGGGCCTTGCCATCTTCACCAAGAACCTCGAGACGTTCGAGCGAGATGTTTTCTCCGAAGGCCTTGGCCAGCGGAGCACGAACCGCATCGATGTCGCGAGCTTCGTTTCCTTCAAAGCTGAAGGTGATCATGGCTCCGCCACGGAAGTCGATGTCGAGGTTGTCCTTGCCTCGAAAGGCGACCACCAGCAGTCCTGCCGCGATGATCAGGGTTGAGGCGTAGGCGAACAGACGGGTCTTGCCGACGAAGTCGTAATTCGTCTGCTTGATGATGCTGAACATCTTCAAGGTCTTCAGGTGGCCGGTTCTTTCCAGAAGCTCAAAGATCACTCGGGCCACGTAGACCGTGGTGAACATACTGATCACGATTCCGATGAACAGGGTCACGGCAAAGCCCTTCACCTGGTCGGTGCCGATGTAGTACAGAACCACGGCCGAAATCAGCGTCGTCAGGTTCGAGTCAATGATCGTTCCGAGGGCTTTGTCGAATCCGTTCTTGATCGTCATGCGCATACTGGAGCCGCGTTCCAGTTCTTCACGCATACGTTCAAAGATCAGCACGTTCGAGTCGACGGCCATCGCGACTGATAACACGACACCGGCGATGCCGGGCAGAGTCAGCGTGGCATCGATCAACGCCATCGAGGAGAGCAGCATCACCAGGTTAAAGAGCAGACACAGGTCGGCGATGATCCCGGCCTTGAGGTAGTAGATGGCAGTGATCGCGAAGACTGCGATCATCGAGACGAGCGTGGCCTTCAGGCCAGTGTCGCGGATGTCGACCCCCAGCAGTGGGGAGATCGTGAACTCGTTGGCAGGCTCCTTGACCAGCGGGACCGACAGAGCACCGGCGTTCAGCACGGCGACCAGTTCGTCGATTTCTGGCTGGCTGAACTGGCCGGAGATCTGGCCGCTACCGGAAATACGGTCGTTGATGGTGGGGGCTGAATGAACTTCGTCATTCAGCAGAATCGCCAGTCGCGTCTTGAACTCATTGGCTCCTTCGCGAGGCAAGTGCGCCCCGGTCAATCGGCTGAAGAGTGCGCCTCCGTGGCTGTTGAACTGGAAGCTGACAGTGGGAGAACCATCCTGGCCCATTTCCTGCCTGGAGTTGACCAGGTCACGTCCGGTGATGGACAGATCCTCACGCTCTGGGCAGACCACCAGGAATTCCATCACCTGCTTGCCATTGCGTTCAAACTGACGGTACTTGACATCGCCATTCATGCCGATGTCTTTGTAGTTGGTCGTTGAACCATGCAGCTTGCCGGGTTCACGCCATTTGGCGACCAGCTTGCCGTTCTGGTAAATCTCGCGGACGCCGGTCCCCTTGCTGGCTTCGACATCTTCCGCCAGAGTGATGAGAGGCTGATGCTCGAGGCGGTTCGCCAGTAGACAGAATTCGAGGTCACCCAGATTCGTGATCTGGTTCTTGATCCGCTGCGTGCGTTCCGAGTCGGCTCCGGGAACGATCACTTCGATCCGGTCGGTTCCCACCTGGCGAACGGTGACTTCTTCGGTTCCCGATGGGTTAATGCGCTTGTTCACGGCGCTGACCATTTCGGTCATCGTGCGCGGATCTTTGAGCTTACGAACTGCGTCTGCCTGAGAGCGGTCGACCTGGAAGACCAGGTTCGTTCCCCCTGCCAGATCGATACCGTAGTTGAAGACATCGACCAGACGACGAGGCTTCGAGGGATCCTTCGGGTCGGTCGTCAGCATGTGAATCGCAAATGGAGCGATGCCGATGACGAGAGCAAAGAGCACCACTCCGATCCGGTTTCCCATGTCCCGGACGCGGAGGAGATTGGCGAGCCACTGGCCAATCACAAAGGGCAGGATCACAGCCGCAGCCAGTGCCAACAGTACGATCCAGAGCGGCGTACCGGTGGAGGCCTGCGCGACTTCCGCCACCTTTTGAGCAGATTCTGCGGTGGTTTCCTGGGCCAGAACCAAATTTGAAATCCAGAGATTCATGAACACTTTGCTCCGCCTCCTGTGGAGGGTTCGGTGAAACCGAAGGGCGTTACTGTGTGAAGAGTCAACTCAATCTGAACACGTCAGCGGGTCAGGCAATGACCCGGAAATCAATCAGCTTTTGGCTGGAGGCGTGGGGGCTGGCATGGAGCGAATTGCGCTCGGTTCGAACCGGACCCGCAAGTTTTCGTTCAACTGCAAGGTGACTTCGGAGCCGTCCTCTGACAACGAAACAAAGTTCGCCCGGATGCCCCCGATCGTGACGACCGGGTCGTTTTTCTTCAGACCCTTTAGCCGCTCCAGCTGTTGTGCAGCCTGCTTGCGTGGGTTATTCCCCAGGATTTGAAAGAGAAACATGACGATCACGGCGGGCAGCAGCAAGACAACGATGCTTTGAAAGCCGGGGCCGCTGCTGCTGGCGGGAGCAGCTCCCGATGCAGCAGCTGCACCGGGGACTTCTTCTACTGCCAACAGAGCTGTCGTGAACCAATTGGACATCAAACCGCACCTTTCCGAGGTGTGACGTGAAAACAACACCACACCGGCACCTCTTCCAATGAAGGGGTCCGGAGTGGGAAGTTATTGAAGCTATCGATTTTAGGGACGGGCCACCCGTCCAGCAAGGCGGGCTGTACTTCGGCTCAAGTCGAGGAGATTTACAGCAAACAGGAAGGTCCCGCAGACGCGTGCCAGGTGTGGCCTGATGTTCAGGTCCCCCTGTTTCCGAAGGGATTCGATTGGTCACTAATCTTTCAGGGAGGAGACATCCAATTCAAATCGACTGGTCCCCGAGGAGCTGTTGCCCCCAAACAGGAGAAACTCCGGGTTACCAGCTGCGTTTACGGGCAGCAGGGACTCGGTGTGGTCATCATGGATAAAGGGCATCGGCCCGACGTTGAGGAACTTCTTCTGGACCGCATCGTAGATCGAAGCTGAGTTGTACTCGACATCGGGACCTTCGGTGGGGTCGTGTTCTCCTCCCGCGAAGAACAGAAACCGCCCGTGCCAGCGATGCCCCTCTGGGAAAAGGTCGTAGGCCGAATAGTCACTGACTCCGACCTGAGGGCCCTTGGGAGAATAATTGAACCCTGCCATGCTGGGACCCGGCGATAGTTTTCCCGTATTGGGATCGAGATACCACGTGGCGTCGGTGGTTGTTCCCAGGATCGTATCCTGTCCTCCGGCAATGAAGAGTTGTCCATCGGCGAGTTCGAACGCTTTCATATCTTTCAGCGTCGTGGGGAGCTTGTCGGAGAGCAGTGTCCAGGTCCCTTTCGTGGGATCGTAGATTTCGCTGGAGGTCTGGGCTCCGCCGATCACCACGACTCGGCCGTCCTTCAGAGTGATTTGAGCATGCAGGGCCCGGCCTTCTTTCAGGCTGGCTGCGGGATGGAATTCATGGGTCTGCGGGTCATAAATGTCGACGGCGGTGGTGCCTTTCCCGTTCAGGTTATTCCCGGTCGGGTTTCCCCCGGTCAGCAGGACTCGTCCATCCTTCAGCAGCGACAGACCGAGGCTCTGCCGTCCGACCGTAAGCGTATTCTTCGTCAGAGTGAATTCTCCGGTGGTCGGATCATAGACCTCGGCTGTATCCAGGGCGGAGGCCGGAGTGAAGCCCGCTGAACCGCCGGCAAAGAGGGCCTTCCCGTCGGGCAGTGTGATCGCGTCGAGGGCCCAGCGGGCCGCTTTCATCGAGCCAGTTGTGGTCCACTTCTGTGTCGCAGGATCGTAGAGTTCGGCGCGAGTCGTGGCCTTGATACCGAGCGATTTTCGATCAAGCCCGCCTGCGGCGATCACCTTCCCATTGCCCAGCAGTGTGGCAGCTCCCAGCAGGTGAACGTCGGCCAGTGTTTTCTCGGGATCCCCATTTGTCCAGGTTCCTTTGATCTCAGTCGTAGTCGGAGGGATTTGTGCCTTGGCCGGTGCGGATAGTCCCCCCCATAGCAGACCACACGACAATGCCATGATGGTTTGCATGCGAAGCGGTCGGATCGCGACGGAACGTAAGACTCTCATGGTCTGTTCTCTCTCGATAGATCAGCCGAAACTGGGGGCGATGCGCCTCAGGGCAGTGTTGAGAGCGTTTCGGCACGGTCAGACTACTCAACGTCCGAGGACATGATTAGTCATGGATTCAACGGACTCGAAGACGTCCCGGGGGTAGTGTGGGCGAAATAGATCCCGGGGGGTATGTCCCCATGTCACAGCCCCAAACGCAATCCCCTCGGCATGCGCTGCCTGAAGATCACGAATTTCGTCTCCAATATAGATCGCCTGATCGGCGGTGACACCTGCCTGGCGGAGAACCTTTCGCAACTTCGGGCGTTTTCCAAAGAGTGAAGCTTCGCATTCGGTGTAGCGAAACTTCGAGACATTCTCCGGGCCCAGGATGGTTTTGACATTCTCCCAGGAGTTCGAGCTGACGATCGCCAGTTCCGTCCCGGCAGAGGTCGTCTCGTCAAGAAACTCGACGATCCCCGGAAAGAGAGGAATCTCATGAGCCACTTCCGACATCGCTGATCGGACTTGCAGGACCAGCTGAGGGAGTTTCCAAAACGGTATGCCGAGATACTTGAGAAATTGCTTGATGTCAGCTGTTCTCAGGCTTTCGAGTTCGTGGTCTTCGATGCGGCGAAAACCGTGCTGATCACTTAGTCGTTTCAGAATCTCCACCGAGCAAGGAAGTGAATTGGCCAAAGTGCCATCGAAATCAAAAATCGCCAATGGATACTTCATGAATCTCAGCATTCCGCGAGATAAGTCGTCGGTGTCGAACTGGTTCGTGGGGGCACGATCATAGCTTCCATTTCGACAAGGCGATGCGCCATTTCGAGGGGAAATTCTTATCTGGCTGGTTCCGGATGACCTCTCAGTTTACCGGTCCGGTTTGGAGCTGAGTGCGGCGGACCAGATCAGGACGACGGCGGTCGCCACTGAGGCTCGACATCATCGCTGTGATAACTTGTCAATAATTCGTGCGGACGAAATGCAGCCTTGTAGGCCATGGAGCGGTTCTCGGGGATCCAGTAACCCAGATACAAGGACTTCTTTCCCATCTGCTTTGCGAAAGCCAGTTCCTGCAGGAGTGAAAATGTCCCCGGGCTGTCGGGACGCCAATCGGGATGATGGTAAAAGTAAATGCTCGAAACCGCGCTGGGAACAATATCGATCAAGGAGACCCCCACGAGTTCGCTCCCCCGGAAGTAGCGCATCTCGTGGGCAAATGACCACTCGCCGCTCAGAAAGCTGGTCCAGTACTCCTGGGGATCGGTTTCCTTCTCGCGCCAGCCTTTCGCGTCATGCATCGCCCGATGGTAGGCGTTGTACAGATCCAGATGGGACCTGGTGATTGTCGGGCGGGTCAGCTCGACACGAATCCCTTCGTTGCGACGTTCGCAGCGGCGTTGATTCTTGTCGGGGGTGAAGGCCTCCACATCGATGCGAATGCTGCGGCACTTCACACAGCTCTGGCACGCAGGCCGGAAAAAATGTGTCCCAAATCGACGCCAACCACGCGACAACAGCTGTTCGTACTGCGTCTCGTTGATCCCGAACAGCACACGGTACTCGAGTGAAGCCATCTCGTTCGGGAGATAGGAACATTCCCGAGGCGGTTCAATGAGACGGGCCAGCTCTTGCTCTTCGGAGATCAGCATGGGAGTCGCCGCCCCACTTATTCGGGATGATTGCTGGTGAACGAATTGTGGATGTAGGAGTGAATTAAATCGTATGCCTCGAATTCGCGGGGGCCAGCTGTTTTGTCGACGATGATCTTCAGGGCCTCCAGTTGGGTGCGTATTTGCTCGTGGGGAATGAGGTGCAGCCGCGTGGCGAGGATGGTCGCCTCCAGGACGGCATGCTTCGCCCGGTTGAAGCCGAAGAAGTCGCGGATGGTCCCCGCATGGACCACACGACATTCGATCTCCGACCGCTCCTGAGAGTCATCGAGTGTTTCGACGGCGAATTCGTACCACCGGCATGCGGCTTCCAGAACCTGCCCGGGGATGTGAACGGCTGGTCGAATCGGGACAACTGGCGGAAGCTGATTAATCGCCGCCTGAGCGATCAACAGCACATCATCGACCACATGAAAGACCCCACAGCGCGTGCCTTTCAAGTTGCGAAAGGTCGTCGAAGTCTGAAACGGACGGAGTCTGAACC
>QWOR01000180.1 GCA_003669575.1 Planctomycetota bacterium
AATCACTCCGCCCCCTCCTATTACCAGAAGAGCAAGCCGGGGGAGGACGATGTCGAGCCCTCCTTGAAGAAATTTCTCGCGAAACAGTTTTCCTCTGTCGCGATTGAAGCCCATCAGAATCTGGCACCGGCCAGGATAGGATTCGGCGCGGGTTCACTCATCGGGGCGACTCGTAATCGACAGCAGCGGAACGATCTGATCGATCCGCAGGTCGGCGTGCTCCGCGTGGAATCGACTGAGGGACGAAAGACCATCGCCACCCTCTTCAACTTTACTGGCCATCCGGTGATCATCGGTTCCACGAACATGTTCCTGTCGGGGGAATATCCCGGCGCGGCGTCCCGGGCTGTGGAGAACCTTCTGGGGGGAGTCGCCATTTTCACACAGGGCGCTTGTGGGGACATCACTGTGAATCGCAGCGGTGATCCGTTCATGGAAATCGAACGGCTGGGACGGACTGTGGCGGGCGAAGTGATCAAGGTGAGCGGGCTGATCCAGTGTACCGATGACGTCTCCTTGAAATTCGCGTCGCAGACTTTGAAACTCCCCGCCCGATCCATGCCCGATCTTGATGCGGCGAAGCAGGCCCTGGCACAGGGGCAGGCCGCACTCGATGCAGCCAAGGCCAAACCGGCACCGACTGCTGTTGTCCAGACCCTGGATGACAAGCTCCGAGTGCTGTCGATGGCTGTGATGCGTGCCGAGGCGATCGCAGCTGATCCCACAAAGAAAGAAACCGAACTGACAGCTGAGGTTCAGGTTCTGCAGGTCGGTTCCGTCATCTATGCGGCGATCCCCGGAGAAATCTTTGTCGAATATGCCCTGGAACTCCGCCAGCGTGTAAAGCAGGACACCGGGCACTCCTTCTGCCTCATCGGCTATGCGAATGGCTACCTCGGTTACATTGTCACGCCGAGAGCCATGGAGACCGGCGGCTACGAAGCCTCTGTCACACGCCTGCAACCACTCGGCGGACGCTCACTGACCGAAGCTGTAATGGAACTCGTCCAGCAATTAGATCTCAACTGACACGACGAGAGCGGTTGAGACCCGGTTGAGCGGCCTTCACTTTACCGGGGGTGGGATGGCCCAGACGCTCAACGCGGAGTCTGGGTGTCGCAGGAACAAGACGATTTTGCTTGATGAAGGTCTGTTCCGTGTGTCCCTTATTGCTCTGAACCCGTTCGGGTAGGTTAGTGGCGTGCCACCCTCTGCTCGCTTTCACATCTCAAAACCGTCCCGCGCGGAAGGGGGTGGGGTCGATGTGGGGCTTAGAGCCGGTCATGAGTTCGGACAGGAGTTTGCCGGTGCCGGGGGCTTGGGACACGCCGAGCATGCTGTGGCCAGCGGCGACGTAGGTGTTTGAGTAGCGGGGGACGCGGTCGATGATCGGCTTGCCGTCGCAGCTCATCGGTCGCCAGCCGAACCACTCCTCTTCGACTGGCTCGGCAAACGGATCGATCAGGTACTCACTGGCCCCGCGACGCAGCAGGCCGAGCCGCTGGCGGTTCAGCGTGCTGTCGTAGCCCGCGAACTCCATCGTCGAGCCGATGCGGTAGCCGGTCTCAAACGGCGTGATCGCGACGTGGTACTCCTCCAGGATCATCCCATGCTTCGGGCACAGCTTCGGCCGGGGCATCGTGATCGAGTACCCTTTGCCAGGCTGGATGGGCGGCTCGTAACCGAGAGCTTTGCCAATCAGCGGCGTCCATGACCCGGCAGCCAGAACGAACTGGTCAGCGGTGTGGTCGCCAGCTGGGGTGCGGGCGGCTTTGGTCTGGCCATCTTCGTGGATGAAGTCGGTGACTTCGGTGTTCTCGTGGATCTGCACGCCGAGTTCGAGCAGCTTACGCTTCCAGGCCGCCATCAGGGCACTGGGGCGCAGGTGGCTGTCGATCTGGTACTTGAAGGCTCCGGCCAGACCTTCCTTGAGAGTCGGCTCGACCTCGACGAGTTGTTTGCCGTTGAGCGGGGTGGCAGGGACGCCGAAATCTTTGGTTAGCAGGTCGTTGGTCAACGCGTACTCGTCATACATCTTCTGCGTGGCGAAGACGAACAGCATCCCCGTCGTGTCCCATTCCGCATTCGTCAGCTCGGACGATTCGAACAGGCGGTGATACTCACTGCTCGACGACTGGAGTATGGCGTTGAGTGCCCGACCCGTGGCGAGCATGTCGGCTTCATTGCAGTATCGGGCGAACTTCAGCAGCCACGCCCAGAGTTTGAAGTCGACACGCGGGCGCAGGTAGAACGCCGAGTTGTTGTCGAACATCGACTTGAGCGTTTTGGTGATCGCACCCGGCTTGCAGAGCGGCAGCACATGGCTCGGGCTGATGTAGCCACAGTTGCCGTGCGAGCAGCCTTTGCCGAACAGACCTTTGTCGAGGATCGTGACCTCTTTACCCGCCTTGCGCAAGTAATATGCACTGGCTGCCCCGACGACACCACCGCCGACGATCACGACCCGCTGACCAGAACTCATGCTTGTTTGCCCGTCTCAACAGATGTCCGCCAACCCCCAGCTGCAAGTCGCCGCAATTGGGAACGGCAATTGACTCGATCATAGAACAGGCAGCGGGGAGAGACGAGGGAAGAGGAAGGATGAGAGAGGAGTGACGAGAGGAGTGAGCCAAGGGGTGTCTGTTTGTTTGGGGCGATTTCGGGGAGATTTGAATTTCGTTGAAACGGCGGGCGGGAAGGTTTTCGTTCCTGGCGAGATTGGCAATACTGGAATGCGGTCGACTTGTTTCCTCAATTGAAGATGCACGCATGAAACGCATTGGCTTGTTCGGTCTGTTCGCACTCCTGTCGGGGCTATCCACATTCGGAGTGGCAGGGGACTACATCCGGGATCTGCAGACCAATGCGGTGGAGTCGGGGAAGGCGGAGTTTGGCCACTGGGGCGTTGATCCCAAGAATTATCTGGAGTGGGGGACTCATTCGAACCGTCTGATTCCGGTGTATGCATTTGGCACACTGGGAGGCGGATCGGGCGTCGATCTGCTGAGCTACAGCGGTGAATCCAGTCCTTATCGTGACGCCGACAAGGTCCAGCGTCTGTATGGCTATTTGCCCGAGGGGACTGTTGATCCGACCGCTGACTGGATGGACCAGACGAACATTTACGACATTCAAAAGGCCGCGCTGCTGGCTGGGCGTAAGCAGATTATTCTGGTCGTGTTCGACGGGATGGACTGGCAGACGACTCGTGCCGCGTCGATCTATCAGCGTCGCAAGATCGAGTACACGGAAGGTCGCGGAACGGGGTTGCATTTCCAGGACTACACCGCGGGCGGGAAAACCCAATTCAGCTACATGGTGACCAGTCCGCACAATGAGGGGACCGAAACCGATGTCGATACCCAGGCCGTCAAGAACCCCGGTGGAAACCTTCGCGGCGGCTATGCACCCGCGCTGGCGGGACGATTTCCGTGGTCCATTCCCCCCAATAATGATTACGGGACATCGCGGAACAAGGACGCCCCTCCCGTGCATGCCTATACCGATTCGTCGAGCTCGGCCAGCAGCATGACCACCGGCCAGAAGATCTACAACAACAGCGTCAACGTTGACCCCACCGGAACCCCCATCAAGACGATTGCTCAAGAGGCTCAGGAAAGGGGTTATATGGTCGGGGTAGTGACCAGCGTCCCGATCAGTCATGCGACGCCAGCATGTGCTTACGCTCATAACGTGCATCGAGACGATTATCAGGACCTGACGCGTGATTTGCTCGGTTTGAAATCGATCAGCCACTCGCAAACGTCATTGCCCGGTGTCGACGTGCTGATTGGCGCTGGCTTCGGCGAGTCTCGCAAGAAAGATCCCAAGAAGGACGCACAGGGAGTGAACTTCGTGGAAGGGAATCGCTACCTGGCCGATCCGGATCTGGCAGCTGTGGATGTGAAGAATGGTGGTAAGTATCGCGTTGCCCTGCGAACCGCAGGCAAGAAGGGGGGCGAATACATCCAGGAGCAAGCGGAATGCGCAGCTCAGAATCACGAACGATTCCTGGGTTACTTCGGCGGACCGCATGGTCACTTGCCCTTCCGGACTGCGGATGGCGACTACGCCCCGTCCGTGGGCCGTAGTAAAAAGGCCGAAATCCTGACTCCGGAAGATGTGAGCGAGAATCCGACTCTCGCTGAGATGACCACTGCTGCGTTGACCGTGTTGCAAAAGCGGGACAAGGGGTTCTGGCTGATGGTCGAAGCAGGAGATGTCGACTGGGCGAACCACGACAACAATATCGACACCTCGATCGGAGCCGTGATCAGCGGCGACAAGGCGGTGAAGGTCATCACCGACTGGGTGGAGAAGAACAGCAGCTGGGACGAGACCGTCCTGATTGTCACTGCTGACCACGGGCATTATCTGGTGCTGGAGCAGCCCGAGCTGTTGATTCCCCCCGCCGAGTAGTTGACCCGTGAGCGGTTAGTTGGCGCCACAGTACTGTGATTCAAGTTTGCGTCCCAGGCATCTGCGAGGAGATGTCTGGATGGAAGTTCTTGACGCATACCGGATGAGGTTCTGGCGACGATTGGGTGGTGCCCACGGGGCAGTGGCCTGCCGAGCTTTGATGGGATGTGTCAGGAGAATCTTCAATTCCCTCCCGAAGACCAGTCGCGAGAATTGGTTCGAGTGCCTACGATGAGAGGGCACTCGGATGGATTCGAAGCTTCTTGCTCTCGATGGGGAGTATCTCGGTGATCGAAGGAATTTATGGCCAGCTGCGGATCGAGGGAGCTGGTCCGCTTCGTCGACGAGAGCGTCGTTTGCCTGGGACGCTGATCTCAGCCTGGCTGTGGTTATTGATTGCGAACGGTTTTTTCGCATCGCTGCGGGCGGCAGATATCCCCCCCGAGGTGATTGCCGCGCAGCAGGCCCGCGTCTCCACGATTCAAAAGGTCATGCCCGCCGTCGTGGCGATATTTGACAATGCCGGTAAAGGCGGCGGCTCGGGGGTGCTGATTTCGGCGGATGGCTTTACGGTGACCAACTTCCACGTCGTGGAGGGAATGGGACCGTTCATGAAGTGCGGGCTCAGCGACGGGAAGCTGTATGACGCAGTCCTGGTCGGAATTGACCCGACGGGTGACGTGGCCATGATTCAAATGCTCGGTAGAACCGACTTTCCTGTGGCCGAGGTCGGCGACAGTGATCAGGTGCGAGTCGGGGACTGGTGCTTTGCGATGGGGAATCCATTCCTGCTCGCGACTGACTACCAGCCGACGGTGACCTATGGAGTGGTGGCGGGAACGCATCGGTACCAGTTTCCCGCAGGGACCTTCCTGGAATACACCGACTGTCTGCAGGTGGATGCGTCAATCAATCCGGGAAATTCGGGAGGGCCACTCTTCAACGAGCGGGGCCAACTGATCGGGATCAACGGACGCATCTCGGTCGAGAAACGCGGACGCGTGAACATCGGGGCAGGGTATGCGATTTCGATCAATCAGGTGATGAACTTCCGCGAGCATCTGCAAAGCGGGCGAGTCGTCGACCATGCAACGCTCGGGGCGACGGTCACGACCGATTCGGAAGGGCGGGTGGTCATCAGTGAGATTCTGGAGCAGTCTGAAGCATATCGGCGGGGCTTACGCTCAGGGGATGAACTGGTCGAGTTCGCCGGACGTCCGATTCGCAGCGTCAATCAGTTCAAGAACATCCTCGGTGTTTACCCAAATGGCTGGAAGCTGCCGCTGACGTATCGGCATGAGGGAGAGCAGAGAACGGTGATTGTCCGGTTGCGGACGTTGCACCGCGCTGCAGAGTTGGCACCAGACGGAGAAGAGGGGCCGCCGGGGCAGCCACCTCCCGGGCACCCATTCCCCGGCCTGGAAGAACTCGGACAAAAGCTCGTGAATCCGCATGCCGGCCTGTACGTAGAGAAGTCGGGGTACGCGAATTACCACTTCAATCAACTGGCTGTCGAGCACGCGATCGAATCGATGATTCCATGGGGCGATTTCTCGAAGGCCTCCGGTCCGTGGACCCTTAACCTCAAAAATGCGAAGGGGAAATCCCTCGTCGTCAAGCTGACGGATACGACAGTTGCCGTGAAGGTGGGCGATACCCCTTACATCCAGGAACTCTCTGAACCATTCGCCGACAAGCCGCCGGGGAGCGGAGGGCTGTTAATCGCGTTCGACCACCTGAGACGGATGCTGATCAATCCGAAACAGCGCTTCACGGAGTTCTACTATGTCGGGGCCGAACCTCTCGATGGGACCGGGCCCAAGGTCGATGTGCTGGTCTCGATGCAGGGCACATCGGTGAGCCGCTGGTACTTTCAGCGGAATCCGGTTGCTCTGGTCGGCTGGGACACGGGGATCGAAGAAGACTCCGACGAGTGCGAAATCCGCTTTACAGAGCTGGGTGACTTTGAAGGTCATCAGCTGCCGAAGAAGCTCACGATTCGCCGGGCGGACACCTTGTTCGGCGAGTATGAACTCGAATCGGCCACGTTGCAGGGAGCGAAACCATGAGCCAGGAAGCAATCAGCTGTCAGCTCTCAGCCGTCAGTTCTCATCCACTCTCTGCTGGAGTAGCCGCGTGTCCCCCTCGTCTCCTCCCCACTCTCCAGCGAGCGTTCTGCTGTGTGGCGTTTCTGCTCGGCGCTTCTCAGCTGCAACTCAAAGCTGCGGAAAGGGTACGGGCAGAGGATGGTGTGCAGTCCAAGGTGGTTAAGCTCTTCGGTGCGGGCGGGCTGGCGGGGCTGCAGGGGTACGGAACAGGCTTTGTGATCTCTCCCCAGGGACATATCGCGACGGTTTGGAGCCACCTGCTCGATGGGGACACCGTGTCGGTCGTCCTCTCGAATGGAAAACGGGCGATTGGGCGAGTGGTGGCTACCGAGGCGAAACTCGACCTGGCTGTCCTGAAAATTGACGCTGAGGATCTCGACTGTTTCGATCTGTCAAAGACTGCAACGGCTGGCCCGGGGACCCGGATCCTCGCCTTCAGCAACATGTTCAAGGTGGCGGCTGGAGATGAGCCGCTGTCGGTTCAGCATGGCATTATCTCGGCCCGCACTCAGCTGAGTGCCCGGCGTGGTCGGTTCGCCTCGAACTACAATGGCCCGGTCTACGTGGTCGACGCCATTACCAATAACCCCGGAGCAGCGGGCGGTGTGCTGACGACCCGCGATGGTCAATTGCTCGGCATGCTGGGCCGCGAGTTGCGAGACGCGAATTCGCAGGTGTGGGTGAACTACGTCATTCCGATCGGCGAACTGGCTCCGACGCTGCTGGCCATGGTCCAGGGAGAATATGTTCGATCACCAGAGTCCGCTGATTCCTCGTCGACTGGA
>QWOR01000249.1 GCA_003669575.1 Planctomycetota bacterium
CAGCCTTCTTGTGACGCAGTGTGGTCAGCTCGTTCAGCATGCGGTGCGACAGAGCAATCGGCAGCGGCATCAGCTCGGGTGTCTGGTCACAGGCGTAACCAAACATCAGGCCCTGGTCGCCAGCTCCGTCGCGATCGACGCCCATGGCAATATCCGGGCTTTGTGAGTGCAACTTCACGAGCACTTCGCAGGTATCCGCATTGAAGCCAATGTCATTGCTGGTGTATCCGATCTCGCGGATGACCTTGCGGGCGACCTGCTCGAAGTCGACCTTGGCAGTCGACGTGATTTCGCCAGCCAGACAGACGAAGTCAGTCGTGCAGAGGGTTTCGCAGGCCACGCGGGCCATCGGGTCAAGTGCCAGCAGAGCATCCAGCACACCATCGGAGACCTGGTCCGAGACCTTGTCTGGATGTCCCTGGCTCACCGACTCGCTTGTGAAAATGTATCGAGACATCAGTCAATCACCTGTCGAAAGGATCTGAAAACCCACTGCACCAGCCCCGCTTCGCCCCGCTGGAAGGGCAGACTCACTGTAGCTGTTCACGGCTCCTCTTTCAGGAGGTCTCAAACAGCCAGCGGTATGGTCTTCGAA
Organism: Planctomycetota bacterium; assembly: GCA_003669575.1. Taxonomy (GTDB): domain Bacteria; phylum Planctomycetota; class Planctomycetia; order Planctomycetales; family Planctomycetaceae; genus TH-plancto1. The sequence goes on from QWOR01000249.1 coordinate 596, forward strand.
CGGAGCCCATCCATCAACACATCGCCGTCATTTTCTCCAGAATTCCAAGTGGATATGGAGCATTGACTACCGTTTCTCATTGTTGGCAGGAGTGACCTGAATTCCTGCTTATTTGGTTCCGACCTCTCCATCTTGGCGGCAACATAGATTCCGAGTAACATCGAAGAATCTACTGCGTGATTCCAATTCCGGTCGGTTCTGCGATTGAGGGGAGTGGACGCATCTTTCATGGCTGATCTCACATCCATCAAGGCAACTGTCTCGCGGGTATTACTCGTCTTTGACGATCCCGCCGAGGTCGAGTTCCTGAAGGCGTTCATGGAACGCAATCAGATGTATGTCGATGTTGCCAGAGATGCGGGTCAGGCGCGAGCCGCCTTTCACATGCATCCCCCCGATTTCGTCCTGTGCGAGGCGATCCTTCCGGGTGGAGTGTCGGGTTTTGAGCTGTGCGAAAGGCTCAAACAGGGGAACATCAACATCCCCGTGGTCATGCTGTCCGAAATCGACATGGATGATGCACGCGATCTGGCGAAGCGGGTCGGTGCCGATGACTACATGACGCGACCTTACGATCCGCAGGAGTTGCTGGTCCGGATTCACGAAGTGGCTGAGGCGGTGTGGAAACGCAAGCACTTTGGCGACAGCGATTCGGATGACGCCAAGATCAACTTCATCTGCTCCGACTGCGGGAAGAAGCTGAGAGTCAAAAGCAGTCACCGGGGGAGAACGCTGAACTGTCCCCGTTGTGGCCAGCCGGTTTCGGTTCCTTTCCATCACTGACGCGTTGCTTTCGAGCGAATGACCGAAGTGTTGGCGATTGCTGAGTGCAGTTCGGAAGTCTGGAAACAGGGTGCCCCATGATCCCGCCGGTGTTGATTGTGTTGTCGGGAAAGCACAAGGGAAAACGCGTTCGACTGACAGAAGGCGAGACCGTGATTGGTCGTGATGCCTCGGTCAAGATTCGCGTGGCGACCCATGAGGTCAGCCGTCAGCACGCGCTGCTGGTCGTGTCGGAATCGGGCGTGGTGGTGCGCGATCTTGGCAGTCGAAACGGGACCTTCGTTAATGGGATCCCGATCGCTGAAGAGACGACTCTGCATCCCGGCGATACGCTGACCACCGGGCCGATGACTTTTGAGCTGGAATCTGGGGAGGTCCCGAAGAAGCCATTGTCAGGGATCAGCGCGCTCGGCAAGCCGAAGAAAGATCCCAAGGCCTCGGATGATGACATTGCCGGCTGGCTGACCGATGACACCGGCGATGAAAACCCTTCGTCCGATACAACAATTCTCGTCGGTCGGTCCAAGGTGGCGGAAAGCCCCTCGACCGCCGTCTCCGCCCCCGTCCCGACGAAGCCAAAGACTCCGAAGAAGGAGTTCAAGTCGGTGGCTGAAGAGGCGGAAGATATCATTCGCCGCCACAGAGAGAGTCAGGCACCAGAATAGCGTCGGGGCGGAAATCCGATTCCTGCTGGCAATCAACCATTCTCTGCCACAGTTCCCAATCGTGGGTTCCCGTTGTCCTGACTCTGGAAGTTCTAGAACTCGGATGGCAGACTGTTTCGTACGCTCGCATCCGATCCCACCTCATTGCAGCTGCCCACCATCAATCTTCCCGCCCCATTTCGTATTGAAAACGATGTCGCCTGCACCGTTTGTGGATGTGTTTGCGATGATTTGACGCTGCATTTTCAAGATCAGCAGCTGATGCGAGTGGAGCGCGCGTGCCCGCTGGCTGAACCCTGGTTCGAGGCCTTGCGGCAGACGGTCCCCACTACTTCGACGGCCTGGATCAAGGGGCAGAATGCCCGCTATGAAGACGCGGTCGCAGCTGCGGCCGAGATATTGTCTCGCAGTCATGCGCCGCTGATCTACGGACTGTCTCGCAGCAGTTCGCCCGGCCAGAGAGCTGCGGTGGAGCTTGCCGACCGGATTGGAGCTTCGATCGATACGACGGCTTCAATCTGTCATGGTCCATCGATCATGGCGATTCAGGAGGTCGGCGAATCGACCTGTACGCTCGGTGAGGTCGCTGACCGGGCCGATCTGGTGGTCTTCTGGGGGGCGAATCCGGCGATGAGTCATCCGCGCCACTTCGAGAGATACTCACTTTCGCCTCGGAGTGATGTGTTGCCTCGCGGGCGAGACGATCGTCATGTCATCCTTATCGACACCACAGCCAACGAGACGACCGCCGTCGTCGATGAATTCGTGGAAGTCCCGGAGGGGCGTCATTTCGAGTTGATCTGCCAGCTGCGTGATCTGATTCGCCGCGGTGATGACGCTCCAGTGACTTCGCCCGTGATTCCAGAGGATCGGCTTCGTCGACTTGCCCGAGCGTTTCGGTCGTGCCGGTATGGAGTGGTGTTCTTCGGTCTCGGGCTGGCCCAGAGCAAGCTGGGGCATCATGTCGTCAGTGGCTTGCTGAAACTGGTGGCGGAACTGAATGCCTTCACTCGCTTTGCTGCCCGCCGCTTGCGCATCCCCGGGGACGTGGCCGGAGCGGACAGCGTGCTCTGCTGGCAGACGGGCTTTCCATTCGCCGTCAACCTGGGACGCGGCTATCCCCGCTACAACCCCGGCGAGTTTTCAGCCCAGAATCTCCTGGAATCCGGAGAGGTCGACAGCTGTCTTGTCATCGGGACGGAAAGTCTGAAGGATTTCAGTCCAGCTGCTCGGAAGTCCCTGGCCTCGATCCCGACCGTGGTGCTGGATTACCCGCACGTGAAGTCGCAAGTTGATGGCAACGTGCGGTTTACAACGTCTGTTTACGGGGTCCACGCGGCGGGGACGGCGTATCGGATGGACGAAACTCCGATCCCTCTGCGATCGCTCTGTTCCAGCGATTTCCCCACCGATGAAACGGTGATCCGGGATATTTTAGCGCGGCTGCCGAACGTCTGATTGCCTGACCGCCAGGGCATCGACTTCCCAAGGGCTGGCTGTCTTTCCTCGCAAAACGCGGATTGCGTCAAAACCGGGGTCAGGAGACAATTCCGAGTCGCTCTTCACCGCCGTTCGCCCCGCATTTGGGGAAAGGATTGGAACGCAGTGTGGAGTCTTTTCGGATGGCTGGATGCCGCTTCGTCAAACCCTGCAATGGATGTTCGTACTGCTCGCCACGATTGTGATCGTCGGCGGCGGTGGGCTCATTTGGTTTTGGGGACAAAGCGGTGCCATTCTCCGCTCCGAGATCGAAAAAGGCCTTAAGACGATGGCCCCCGATCTGCCCGTCAGTTTCAAGACGGCTTCGCTGGAGAGTGATGGACGAGTCCGGCTCTCTGATATTCGGCTGATGACCGCTGACCTGCGGTCCCCCTTGCTGCAATTGGCCGAGGTCGTAATTTACCCCGACCGTGAGATCTTTGTTGAACACCGACAGTTCTCTCCGCAAAAGGTCATGCTGACTCGCCCCCAGGTGGTTCTGGAACAGTCGGAGGCCGGAAGCTGGAACTTCGAGGGACTTCAGTTTCCGAAACCTGTCGGCATGGCCTGGCCCGAGGTCGAGTTACTCGATGGCGAGATCCTGATGCGGGCGCATCGCGAGTCGCTGCTTCCGATCGATTTGCGACTGACAAATCTGGATGCTCACCTCAAGCCGACTGCCAAGGGACAGTGCGAAATTCGAGGCCATGGCGATCTCGACCCGATTGGCCCGGTCGAAATTGTGGGTGAACTCGACACAACGACTGGTCGCTGGAATGTCAAGGTGCAGGCCCGACGAATACCTGCCGGAGACCAGCTGATCGGTCTGGCATCGAATCTCTCGCCCACAGTGAAGACGAAGGTCCAGGCGATCACCCAGGCTGTTCGCGAGAAGACTCGTCAGCCCAGTGCCCAGGAGATCGCTCTCCCTGAACAGGCAGTCTCCGGCACAGGTATTCAGACAGCCGGAGTCGAAGTTCCGGTCGCCGCTGTGCCGGAAGTCCCCACATTGATTCCCGGCATCGGACTGCGGGCTGATCTGGCGGTCTTGTGCCAAGTCAGCTGTGCAGGATTCGAGCAACCTATCGACTATTCCGTCGATCTCCGCATCGAGAACGGGGAACTGACCAATCTCTTCCCGATTCCGCTGTATGAGGTTTCGGGGCACATTCTCCTGAACCGGGACCATGTCCAGATTGAGGCGCTGAAGGCCTCGAACGGAGATAGCGAGCTGGCAATTCAGGGCGAGATACCGCTCGGAGTGGATCCTGGTCCCCCGGCGATTCAGGTTCAGGCGTCCAATCTCCCGGTCGATGAACGGATCAAGGCCATCTCTCCAAAGATGGCGAAACTCTATGACCAGCTGCAGCCCAAGGGGCGATTCGATGTCGATCTGGCCTACGCTCCTGACCGCAAGCCACCTGTGATTTTGCGGGAGTTTCGTGTCCACGATGGGAGCATGAAGCACTCTCTCTTCCTCTACCCGGTGAATGCCATCGAGGGCACCATCGTTCAGGAGGGGGACAAGTTCCTGCTCAACATGAAGGGACTGGGCTCGGGGCACGAGGGAGTTCTGACTGGTGTCGTGCAGCTGACCGGTGGGGACTTCGATGCCGATCTGCGTATTCAGACGCCACAGGGGCTGCCGGTTGACGACACACTGATTCAAGCCTTTGATACCCCGAAGCTGAAGGCGATCGCAGCCACGTTGCGGGCACTTCAGATCCGCGGCGGGTATGGCGATGTCGATGTCTCCTTCCGCAAGGTGGCGAGCAATGGCCCCAAGTTCCTGACTTTCCTGAAAGCGGATCTGAAGGATTGCGAGATCAATTACGACCGCTTCCCGATGTTGCTGTCCGGTGTGTCCGGGCATATTGAACACGACCCGACCCGGGGGAATGTCTGGCATTTCCAGGACCTCCGAGGAATGCGCGGCGAAGCGACGGTTACCGGCAATGGCCAGTACGAGACTCGCGACGGGGTGGGAAAGCTCGATCTCGAACTCGATGCGCTGGATGTCCCCATTGATGAGTCACTCAAGAAAGCCTGCCTCGCGGCGACGAGTCGACTGCAGGAAGTCTGGACCCAGCTGAACCCCTCGGCAGGCAAGCTGGATGTTCAGAAGGTCAATATCCAGTGGTCCCCGGGGGGGAAGGCACCGCTTATCGCTCTTCCTGTGATCAAGGTGGAGGGGGCGGCGATCAAGCTGGCGGCACTGCCATATCGGCTCGATCGTGTCTCCGGTGCCCTGAGCTGGGATGGCCAGACCGCCGTGGTGGAATATGCCGAAGGCTGGCACGGCTCAACCTATGTCGAACTCAACGGGACCGCCGGGAAGCCGTCTCCCTTCTTTCAGATTCAACCGGCCACCGGTGTCGATTGGAGACTGCACCTGCCCGAGGTGGCCATCACGCGGATCATCGCTGATGAGGAATTGCACAACGCGTTGCCGAGTTCCATTCGGACCGCTGTGAAACAGATCGACCCACGCGGGCCGCTCGATCTGGTCCTGGCTCTCGATATGAAGCAGTATCGAGCCCCCGAACCCACCGTGACAGCCAGCTTCAAGCTCGACACAGCTCTCAAGGACAACCGGCTCAATGCAGGGGTCACCGTCGAACGGGCGACCGGGCATGTGACTTTAATCAACGGGACCTGGGATGGTCAGTTGCTGGCTGCCGAAGGATATGTCGATCTCGACAGCGCCCAGATCTGGGACCTGCCGCTTTCCCAGCTGGAAGGTCCATTCAGCATCGTGGGCAACCGGATCACAGCCGGAAAGCCACCCGTCGGAAGTCCCCAACCCTACTCCGAGAAGAACCCCTTCGCAGAGCGGGAGGTGGTCGCGAATCTATATGACGGCAAAGTCTCTTTGAATGCGGAAGCTGTGATCGACTACGAGAACTCACTCAACACCAAGTACGACGCGGAGGTCAACCTTCGCAATGCGAAGCTCGAACTCTGGGCCAAGGAGAAAGGATCTCGGGAACGTTTGCGAGGTCCGGTGAACGGCCGAATTGCGTTTCATGGAGTGGGGCCCTCGCCGCTGGGAGTGGAGGGCGTCGGATATGTCGATATCACTCAGGCCCAGCTGTATGAGCTGCCGGTTCTGGTCAAAGTCTTTTCGATGCCCAACTTCCGTTCACAGGAAGACAAGGCGTTCAAGTACGCTTACGCCGACTTTCAAATCCGCCAGGGAGAATTTGACTTCACCGGGATTCAACTGGTGGGGGACGCGATCAGCCTGGTCGGTCGTGGCAAGGTGGGCTTCGCAGGTGAACAGGACGGTCGCATCTCGTTCGACTTTTACACCGATGCCCGCAACAGGGTCCCGGTTCTCGAACCGATCATCCAGCGGGTCGCCAGCCGCTGGGTCTGGGTGCGTGTCGATGGCACGATCGACAACTACAAAGCGGTTATTCAGCCGCGAGTCCCGATTCTGGATGACGTAATCAAGGGCCTGATGAACGGGATCGAGAACGGTCAGCCACGCACTCCGCCCAACATGCCCACGGCTCGATTACCCGGCGGTCGTCTACGGTAGAGGTCGCGAAAGAATCGATTCACGCACCGCTACTTCAAACTCGGATCCTGCTCCGCATCGGCTTTCTTGTAGAGCTTCGTCGGAATCAACGTCTCTGCGGGAACTTCTTTTCCCTTGGAGTGGGCGATAATCGCCTGGACCACTTCGACTCCCATGCGGTCGGGGAACTGGATCGGATCCGCGTAGATCTTGCCTTCACGGATGGCCCTCTTCCCTTC
>QWOR01000021.1 GCA_003669575.1 Planctomycetota bacterium
AGCAAGACCCGGATCATTCTGGTGGACGACCACACTGTGCTGCGAGCCGGCCTGAGGCTGCTGATCAATGCCCAGGACGACATGGAGGTTGTCGCTGAGGTGGATAGAAGCTGTGACATTCTGCCTGCCGTCGAGAAATACCGTCCTGATCTACTGGTACTCGACCTGAGCTTGCCGGACGGCGCGAGTTTGCCATTGATCTCGAAAGTGGCAGCGCTCGACTTGCGGACGCAGGTCTTGATTCTCACGATGCACGACGACCCGGCATATGTTCGGGCAGCCTTGGGGGCCGGAGCGAAGGGATATCTTGTTAAAACGGTGAGTGAGCACGAACTTATCGAGGCCATTAGAAACGTTCTCAGAGGTCGGATGGTGATTGATCTGGATGATGAGGCGCTGAATGCGAGTATTTTCAGTTCGAGAAAGGCACAGCCTTCTCATGCAGCTGCGGCTGGAAAACTCAGCGAACGTGAAGAAGAAGTGCTGCGGTTGTTGGGAAAGGGGATATCCAACCAGGAAATCGCACAACTACTCGAACTGAGTCCCAAAACTGTGTACACCTATCGGGCAAGAATCGCAGAGAAACTCGGGCTTCGGACGACAGCTGACTTCGTCAAATATGCGACGGACATGGGAGCAGATCGAACGAAACAAGAGTAGACCGAAATGAATCAAATTCGATAGGCGACAGTTGAAATGTATGGCCGATCATGAGGCTGTTCTCACGCGTTTTGGGTCAAGAGGGGATTTTGTAGGCGCCGCACTGACAAGGGTGTTTTCGATTACTTGTTACTCCGACAGACGAACTTTTTGGCCTATGTAAACTTCGAATTGGGTTCATTTCGAGCAGAGTTGCTCTGGGACTCTATTGGCTGGGAACTGATTTATCCCCAAGGGGAGGCCGACATGATCGTCCAATTCTCTCGCGTCATTACACAACTTTTGAATGATCGTCTTTCCTGCAATCCCAGCCGTGGGCAGCGTCGCGCGAAGAATCGTCATTTTGGATCAGGATCACTTGAGGACCGCCGCATGCTGGCGGGAGCACTCGTCTCGCATGTCCTTTCCGGAACGGCCGGAACGGCGGTATCCGGGACGGTCTACGAGGATCTCAACTCCAATGGAGTGAAAGACCCTAGCGACAACGGCGTCGAAGGCTGGACGGTTTACTTGGACCTGGATGGTAGTGGCACCCTCAATACGGACGCTGTGGGTACGCTTGAGCCATCGGCGGTCACAAATGTTGACGGCGACTACAGCATCAGCCATCTGATTGCCGGCAACTATCGGGTCAGTGAGATCGTTCAAGCAGGATGGTCTCCGACCGCTCCCGTTTCGCGGGATGTGGTGGTCATCAATGACCAGGAGACCAAGAAAGTCGACTTCTTCAACTTTGCGGGAGGCGACATTGTCGGTGCAGTCTGGAACGATCTCGATGGTCGTGGGACGCGAGATACCGATCCCACGACAGGTGCATTCACCGATCCGGGACTGGCTGGGTGGACGGTCTATCTCGATCTCGACAACAGCACTACGCTGGGTGCCGGAGAGCCTTCAACTCTGACCGATGCTGATGGAAACTATTCATTTCATAACTTACCTGCTGGTGACTATGAGGTTACCGAGGTGCTGCCCTCTGGATGGCAAGCGACGCGAATGGGGAACATTCGACAAACGGCCGCTGTCGTGGCACTCGGAACCACCCAGGCGGATTTTGGTAACCTGAGCGCAGTGAATGGCTCAATCCAAGGGACAATCTGGAACGACCTCAACGCCAATGGGATCCGTGAAACAGACCCGGCCACGGGAGCGTTCACTGAACCTGGACTCGAAAACTGGACCGTCTTTCTCGATACAAACAACGATCGCATTCTGCAGGCTGGCGAAGTCTCCGTGCTGACCAATGCGGATGGTGCCTATTCGTTTGTCAGTGTCCCCGCAGGTAATTACGAAGTCACCGAAGTCCTGCCCAGCGGATGGAATATTTCGCCGACCTACGACACCCGACAAACAGTGTCCGTCGCTGCAGGTGCCGCATCGACAGCAGGCGATTTTGCGAACTTCACTGTCCAGAATGGATCGATCCGTGGCACCGTCTGGAATGACCGTTTCCGGGATGGATTACGAGACGTGACATTGGCGGGTGCGTTTACCGATCCTGGTTTGGCGAACTGGAGGGTCTTTCTCGACCTGAACCGCAACCGCTTGCCGGATGCCGGCGAACCCTCAACGCTCACTGATGTTTCGGGGGCGTATGCTTTTCTCGACTTGCAAGTGGGCGACTACGAAGTTCAGGAAATAGTGCCAAGCGGTTGGGAAGTCACCGTCGGTTACAGTGATGCTCAGACTGTGACCGTCTTTTCCGGGACGGAGTCTATTGCCAGAGACTTTGCGAACTTCAATCTTTCGACATCGATCCCCGGATCAGTCAGCGGGGTGATCTGGAACGACATCAACGGAAACGGGATTCGCGAAGTGAATCCAAGTACAGGAGCGTTTACAGACCCCGGTCTGGCGGGACGCCTGATATTCGTGGACGTGAATTCGAATGGAATATATGACACGGTCGAACCACACGATACGTCGAGAATTGATGGGTCGTACCAGATTCTCGGAGTCACTCCCGGAACTGTTCGTGTCATCGAGGCTAGCCAGGCCGGATGGAATGTCACAGCACCCGTTGGTGGGGTGCGAACACTGGCCCTCAAGAATGCAGAGGCAGCCACGGGGTTGGACTTCGGCAACTATGCCCTCCAGGAATCTGTGATCCAGGGGACCGTGTTTGCTGACTCCAATCACAATGGTGTTCGTAATGCGGGTGAACGAGGGTTGGACGGCATCACGGTCTTTCTGGATGCCAACAGTAACAATGTCCTCGATCCTGGAGAGCAGTTTACCACGACATCGGCGGATCAGTTCTTTACCCCAGCTGTCGACGAAGCGGGAACGTACAGCTTCACACACCTTGCGTTGGGAACCTATACGGTCCGGACAATTCTGCCTGCCACGCTCAGTGCTACCCCGACGGGAGAACTCGTTCACAGTATCACCTTGGCAGCAGCTCAGATTGTGACGGGGGTAGACACGGCAGCTGTCTTTCGCGCCAACGAGATTCACGGGGTGACGTTCGACGACACCAATGGGAACCATCAACAAGATGCCGGGGAATCCGTGGTTGTCGGTGCAACAATGTTCATCGACACCGATCGCGACAATGTGTTTGACATTGGCGAGCCGACAACGGTCTCTGGAGCCGATGGTGCATACGCATTCGAAGGTCTGACCCCGGGGGCTTATGTGGTCCGGGAGATCCTCCCAGAAGGGCATTCGTCGGCCTATCCCACAACCACCGGGGGCATTCTGTGGCCGACGGGAACGAGTAACTCGGCAGTGGGTAATGTCACCCCCACGAGTATGACTTCGTCATTGGCCGTAGGTGAAACACTTCGGCAGACTGTTAGCATTACCCTGCCAAACACGGGAGCACTCACGAATCTCGTGGACGTCTTCTTGCTGTTCGATGATACGGGCAGCTTTACCAATAACAGCCCGATCGTTCGAGCCGCATTCCCCGACATTATCAATCAGTTGCAGGCTGCTCTTCCCGGAATCGACCTGGGCTTCGGAGTGGGGAGATTTGAAGAATACGGCAACTTTGCGTACGAATATTCGACCGGTCGGCCGTTCATTCTGAATCAGCCGATTGTTGCAGCGAGTACAACCGGATACATGGATTCGATTCAGGCTGCCCTGAACCGGACGACTCCTGGATATGGTGGAGACGGCCCAGAAACCGATATTGAAGCGCTGTATCAGTTGGTCACCGGCGTCGGTTTCGACGGGAATAACAACGGATCTGTGCTCGACAGTGGATTCGCAGGTCTGGCCTCAACGCAGCTGAATCCAGGTAACAGCGGAGATGTTCCTTCCTTCGCTTCGTTTCAGTCCGATCCTTCGAACTTTGTGATGCCTGCTGCAGGCAATGTCGGCGGTGGAGGGTTCCGCGCTGGCGCACTCCCTATCATCCTGACGGCAACGGATATCGGGTTCGCATACCAACCCAAGGGAGAGACGACAGTCACCGGTGTGGGCGGACTGACACTGCCCGTGAGTGATTTGACAGGCACTTCTCGACCAACAACTCCATTTAACTCTGGAGCTGGACTCCAGCAGACGGTAACCGCTCTCGATGCTCTCGGGGCCATGGTGATTGGTCTCGGGACAAACGCACAAGCGAATGTCGCTCCACGCCAAGGGCTGGAAGCGCTTTCCAAACTGACTGGGGCCATAAATCATTCCGCAACAACGATTGCCAATGGGACTGCTGATCCCATTGCACCCGGAGACCCACTCTACTTCCAGATCGCTTCCGGCTTCGCGGGCAGCGTGACGAACGGAGTGGTGAATGCCATTCAGAATGCCGTAACTAACGTCGCAGTCGATATCGAAGTCCGGGCCTCCGATCCACGAGTTCGAATTGTGAATCATTCGGGAATTCGCTCCTCGATCGGCTCAGGGCAGACGGCCACGTTCGATGTGGAATTTGTCGGCGATGGTGTCCCTCACCGATTTGACTTGCAGTTCGTGCGCGCTGGGACGAACGTTGTCCTAGGATCGATCCCGGTCGTCCTTGGTACGCCAGTCCCAGGGGACGGATATGAGTTCGAAGATCTTCCTGAAGGCGAGATCCACCACAGTGTAGATTTCGGTAGCCACGCGGTGACTAATCAAGCTCCGACTGACATCGCACTCTCCTCGAGTTCAGTCGCCGAGAACCTCTCAGTCGGCTCGGTTATCGGGGCCTTGTCAACCACAGATCACGACGCTGGAGACACTTTCACGTACTCACTCGTTTCTGGTGACGTGGCGAATTTCCACATCGTTGGTAACCAGATTCAATCCGCAGCGTCTTTCGACTTCGAAACCCGCTCCAGCTACAGCGTGACGATCCGCACGACAGACGCAGGTGGCTTGGCATTCGACAAAGCCTTCACAATCTCCGTGACGGATGTGAACGAAGCTCCGACCCAACTGGCACTCTCCTCCACGACGGTCGCTGAGAACCTTCCAGCTGGAACAGTGGTCGGAACGCTGAGCTCCACTGACCCAGATGTGGGCGATTCGTTTACGTACTCACTGATTGCTGGAGACACCGGAGCATTCACGGTTGTTGGGGATCAGCTGCGGACTGCCTCTGGATTCAACTTCGAGGGGAAGCCGAGCTACAACCTCACAATTCGGACGACCGATGCGCATGGATTGACCTACGACAAACAGGTCACTGTTTCCGTAACGGATGTCAATGAAGCGCCGACCAACTTGGCGATCTCATCTTCCAGTGTTGCGGAAAACCTGCCAATTGGCACGACTGTGGGGACCCTGACGACAACAGATGCTGATGCAGGAGACACCTTTACCTACTCGCTCGCTTCAGGTGATGTGTCCGCGTTCTCAATTGTCGGGAACCAACTGCAAACAGCGAAGGTCTTCAACTTCGAGGTTCAACCGAGCTACAGCGTCACGGTCCGTACCACGGATGCGGCCGGGCTGTTCTACGACAAATGGCTGACGATTTCAGTCATTGATGTTTACGAGCCACCCGTCGAATCAGTGACATACAGCTATGCCGCCGGGGCTCTCTCGGTGACCGGAACTTCACTCGACGACGTAATTTCCGTTCGCAACGATGCGGGGACAATCAAGATCGATGCAAACGGTGCATCGATTGACACGGGGCTGGTAGCGTCGTCCGTTGTTTCTGCGACGGTGTCTGGCTTGGGTGGTAATGATGTATTGAGACTCGACTCCTCCTTGGGAGCAACCGTGCTCGGCACGCTACTTGGAGGGAACGGCAACGATACTCTCGTCAGTGGTTTGGGCAATGACACTGTCGACGGCGGAGCTGACACGGACACGGTCAGCTACCTCCAAGGCGTAGCCGGGCTGAATAACGCTGGCGTGCGGGTCAGTCTGGCGCTCGTCACAGTCCAGGCAACTGGTGGGGCGGGTAGTGACAAACTGTTGGGAGTCGAGGACCTGACCGGTTCCAACTTCAATGATACGTTGACCGGAAACTCGGGAGAGAACGCACTCTTGGGAGGATTGGGAAATGACAATCTGACCGGAGGACTGGGAGCCGACATACTTGACGGCCAGGCAGGTGACGATTCATTGACGATCGACAGTGCCGACACCGGTGTGATCGGAGGAGCGGGCCTCGACCGCGTCACCGTGACGGCGGCCAGCGGCCCCGTCACTTTGAACCTGACTGCGGGTCAGATTGAGACGGTGATTGCCACAACCTCGACGTCCAACAATCTCTTCGATGCCACAGGAGCGACCTGGGCGGTGTCGATCACCGGCGGAACCGGTAACGACACGATCATCGGTGGTGATTTGTCAGACGTTCTGACTGGTGGCGCCGGGAACGATCTGCTGGCCGGAAACGCCGGGAACGATAACCTGACCGGTGGATTGGGTGATGACACTCTCCTGGGAGGTGCGGGACTAGACTCGCTCAAGTTCGATAATTCTGACAGCCAAGTCGTCGGTGGTGCCGACAAAGACACGGCGACAGTCACCGGTGCCACAGGCGGAGTGGTATTGAACCTTGTGACGAGCGAGGTCGAGGTAGTCAGTGCAGCCGCCTCCACGTTTGCCAACAGGCTAGATGCGACCGGAGCGACCTGGGCAGTGGCGATCACCGGCGGAACGGGCAACGACACGCTCATCGGCGGAGATTTGAACGACACGCTGACTGGTGGAGCCGGTGATGACTCACTGGTCGGTAACGGAGGAATCGACGCACTGACCGGCGGACTTGGGGCAGATGCGTTCGATGGTGGTGACGGGAATGACTCGCTGACGATCGATAATCTCGATACCAGTGTGATTGGTGGAGCGGGACTCGATCGAGTGACCGTCTCGGGGGCCACGAGTGGTGTGAGCCTGAACCTGACTTCTGGTCAGATCGAAACAGTGGTCGCTTCTGCCTCAACGTCCGACAACGTATTCGATGCCACTGGAGCGACTTGGGCGGTCAATCTGACTGGTGGGTCCGGAAACGACACGCTCATCGGCGGCAACCTGAACGATACGCTGACAGGCGGAGCGGGCAATGACAGCCTGCTTGGTAATGGCGGCAATGACTACTTGACCGGTGGGCTGGGAGCAGACTCATTCGATGGCGGAGCGGATGCCGACTCACTGACGATCGATAATTTCGACACCAGTGTGGTGGGTGGTCTGGGACTC
>QWOR01000130.1 GCA_003669575.1 Planctomycetota bacterium
GCTGTCCCGAAGGTAGCACTCTCGCGACGAGGGGCGCCCTTGCGGATCATGGTGAGAACCCTCTCCGCGCGCTCCTGAGCCCGACGTGATCGCTGTGTCTGGTCGGCTTCGGGAAATCCCTGGGAGATGAGCCAACAGCGCCCCTGCTGATGATCCCACGCGATCACCCAGTCATAGATCCCGACGGCCAGACAAGGAATCTGGAGTTCGTCGTACATCACGGTCGGCAGCTGTTCAAAGCACCGCCCGAGTTCATAGGACAGAATCCCAGCTGCTCCGCCTTGAAACGGTGGCAATCCCGGGACAGGTTCCGTTTGAAACTCCGCCATCGCCTCTCGGATCTCAGCCAACGGATCGAGACCAAAGCGTGGTTCCCTCAGCTCAAACGTCCGCACCGGATCAGCAGCCAGGACGCTGTAACGGCCCAGCTGTGCAGAGGTCTTAGCACTATCGAAGACGACGAGTCCGGGACATGCAGCGAAAATCGGCAGGAGATCGGCGACTGTCGGCTGAGTCTCCGAAAAAGCACGTCCCTCCTGGGAGAACAAAGCTTCAGCGTCCGCAGTCCCCAACTCATAGATCACAGGCACACCGGGAGTCACGACGCGGCCCCCTCATCGGGACTCGCAGGCCGCTCGGACTGAATCGCCCGATGTCGACGGTCGAGGGCACTGGCCTCGGGGCGTGAGAGCAGCCCCCAGTTGAGGGCCTCGTCCTGCTGGTATTGTTTCCCCAGCGTGAGGGCGGTCATCGCCTTGGCCATCTCATAACCGAGATAAAACGCGTGCGAGGCCGAGAGCTTTGTGTTTGTCTGAGCCAGTTGATCAAACACCTCAAACGCATCGTCGCCCCGCCAGTAGCCGTCGCGGTTCATCACATGCAGCTGCCCACGTTCGGCGAAGATCCGGTAATTCGGATCCTTGAGCTGTGAGGCAAGATTGGTGAGCGAGTTCTCACCCAACTCTTTCCGCTTTGGATCACGCAGCATTACCAGTGAGGAAGAGATATTCTTGGCGATGGTGCCATTCTCGATCGCAAACTGAATCACTCGCCGGGCGATATCGAATTCACGCACTGCCGAGCGGCACCAGTTCGCGACTTCGGTCGTCAGCACCGAGGTAATCCCCAGCTCACCGCACAGCCCCGCCAGCAGCAGACTCGCCCCGGCCGTGTCAGCCTCAGCCAGTTCCGTCACATTCCCAATCCCCATCATGACCGGGAGATCGGGCCAGCGGCGGCGTGCCTCGGCGTAACGTTCAATCGAAGTGGCAAACCCGACTCCGACCGGATCGAGGATCGGATCAATACGGAATCTGCGACCGCGAGAACGAAAAGCATCAATGGTCGGCTGCATGCTGTCGAGAGACCGCGACTCGTTCGGGATGACGACGAACTCCGCCGGCACTTCGATGGCCCAGTCGAGATTGGATTGATTCACACTGAGGACCAGTTCGGCCCCTGCCTCGACCGCAGCAGTCACCTCTCCACGATCAAAGCTGTCGATCGACACACGGAATCCCTCCTGCCTGAGGGCGGAGACCGCAGCCCCGACGCCGCTCCACTGTTCCCCGGGGATACACCCGACATCAATCAGGTCAGCTCCCGACTGGCGGTAGTGTTCGGCGATCTGCAGGATGGCGTCGAGACCGATCCGCGGAGCGTGGTTGATCTCGGCGAGGATTTCGATGCTGTGCCGGTCGAGTGTGGCGGCTTTCCGTCTCCCCAGTCCAAAAAACTCCGGCAGGTCGAGAATGTCCTTGGGCCCGGACTCAAAGGGGATCCCGTATCGCCCCGTGAGTGCGGCGGTCTCCCCCTGGCAATACCCCGGCAACAGAACGCGATCGAACTGCCAGCCCGTTGACCACTCCAGCTTGCGCTCGACCCACGTCGTGTGCATCAAGGCTGCGACAGTGATCGGGAGTACGTGGACCTCGAAATCGACTGGCGCACGGTCTTGGACCTGCAATGCGGTCTGCCGCACCACAGTTTCAGCCAGCCGGCCCGTCAACAACAAGACTCGCTCCCGTCGGTTCATGCCGACATTGTGTCAGGTCCGAGGACGGCTCGCGAATGTTCCTCGACAGATTGGAGCAGGCGGACGAAAACGTCCGTTTAATTCAATCACCGCTTGCGGGCTGCGACTGCTTCGCCATCTCCCTTGGTGGGGGAGTTCATCATTTTCTTGGCGCGGCCCATGCGTCCGACGAGACCTTCCGCGGAGATGCAGTAAACCACTCGCTGAGAGAGGTCGTCCATCTGCATGACCAACGTGTCGATCTTGCCCGAGAAGTACATGTACATGATCAGGGCGGGAATCGCGATCAGCAGGCCAACGACCGTGGTCACGAGTGCCAGGGCGATACCCGAAGCGAGCTGGTCGGTCTGGCCCATCGCTCCGGCAAAGGCGATCTGGCTGAACGAATCGAGCATCCCCCACACCGTGCCGAGCAATCCCAGCATCGGGGTGATCGTATGAATCCCGTGCAACACACGCAGGTTCTTGCGGAGTTCCGAGACCTGTCGCTCGCCGCCGTCGATGATCGCCTGTTCGACCTCAACGCTGGGCTTGCCCCACTTGCGGACAGCGTGAGCAAAGATGTTTGCGATCGGGCTGCCGTTTTCGAGACAGACTTCGAGTGCCTCATCCTGCTCCATCTCGCCATCTTCGAGCAGACGGAGAAACCGCTGAACGAACGGGCGGGGAATCACTCGCCCGGTTCGCAACATCACGAGACGATCCACGGTGAACCACAGAAAGATGATCGAGGCCAGTGCAAAGGGCACGACCCACACCCCGAGGGCATCGATCATGTCGATGACGTTGGTGGAGATCTTGCTGACTTTGGGGGCACCGGGCTTGGCGGCAGCTGCTTCCGGAATGGTGGAAGGACTCGGCGGAGACTCCGCGGGAACTGGTTCGCTCGCTTCGACAGGTACGGCCTCGGACGGCGTGTCCTGTGCGGTCAGAGCATCGCCAGACAGCATGCCCACTGCCAACAGCAGCGCCAGCCCACACCTGATGAGCCCCGAAAGCAGCGACACTTTCGTCGCCGCGACTGCGGATCGAAAGGGACGCTGATAAAGGGGCGGCTGAGGATTCATTCCGTGTCCTGACTGACCGATCGAAGAGGCATTCCGTGTACGCACCCGAATTCTATTCGCGAACGGAGAACTCCGGTAAGACCTGATCTGGGGAATTCGCGAGCCACTCAACCGCGACTGTCAGGGAGTCCCCGTGGCTGGCAGGTTCATTTTGACCGTCTCCAACTTGATGGCAGCCTTCTTAGCCTCTTCAGAATCAGGAAACTCACTGATCAATTTCTCAAAGGCGGACTTCGCTTTGGCCCAGTCTTTCTGCGTCATGTCGCACCACCCGATCTGATGCAGCGCAGGGGCTCGCCACTCCGCAAAGGGGAAATTTGTATAGACCTTCTCGTAGTTCAAGACAGCAGATTCATAGTTTTTCTGCTCCAGATAGCTGTCACCAATCCTTAACTGGGCTTTCGCAGCCAGCTCCGTTTTCTCGCTCGCCTTGGACTCGACTACGAGTTTCAAATGCTGCCGGGCCTCATCGAATTTGCCCTCTTGATAATCAGCCCGGCCCAGGATTTCATGAGCCTGATCAGCAAGCTCAGGAGGCGGGTTCTTCGCCAGGAAAGCTTCCAAGGCTGTTCTGAGCGGGGTTCTGTCATGTTCCTCCAGACTCAGCTGAGATTCCGCCCACAACAGTTCTAACTGCGGTCTCCACTCTGCTTCCGGGAGCGCAGGATCGGCTCGCAAGTCCGTGAGCGTGGCAAACCCCTCCTTGGACAGCCCCTGCTGAATCTGGGCTTCACCGATACAGAATCGAGCCTCGAATGCCAGCGGCGAGTTCGCGAATGACTGAGTAATTAAACCGGCGATTCGCTGGGCTTCTTTCCAGTTCCGGACATGAGCCTCCAGTTTCATCCAGCTCTGCAGTGCATCGAGTCGAGTCTCTGCCGAAACTTTCGGATCTGTATTCAACACTTCGTACAATTGACGAGCTTCTTCACTCCGTCCGGCTGAAGCGTGTCCCTGTGCCACATACAGACGAGCCTTGCTGGCCCATTCGCTCTCCGTGTAGTTCTCATACAACTGCTTGTAGTGTTCGTCGGCCTTCTCCTGGTTCCCTGCATTGAATTGATGCGCTGCCCATTCGTTCAGCAAGTCTGGAGCGATTCCCTGGTCAGCGGGCTGAAGCTTGGGGATCTGGCGATAGGCCAGCTGCCACAACTTATCCGCCTCGTCAATCTGCTTGAGACTCGCGTAAATCATGGCTGCAGTTCGAGCAGATTTGACTGCCGGAACTGCGGCCTTCTGCTCGACAGCATCGGGGATTTCCTTATCTGCCGGGATCGCGTTCAGTTCGGCAGCTGCGGCTAACTCTTTCGCCGCGGCCAGCAATTTGGCCTCATCCTGACCCGCATCTTTCTGCAGGCAGAGCCCGCGATTGTAGGAAGCAATCGATGAATTCAGCTTGTCGTCTTTCGCAGCTTCAACCAACTTGCCATAGGCTTCCGCAGCCTGGCCAGGCTGGCCCTGCTGACTGAGAACCATTCCCAGCTGAGACAGAGCGTGAATGTAGTAGCGTCCCTTATCACCGACCGCAATCACGCGATTCAACAGCTTCTGGGCCTGTGTCCATTCTTTTTTCGCCATCGCCTGCTCAGAAATCCCGAACGCCGATTG
The DNA here is from genome assembly GCA_003669575.1 of Planctomycetota bacterium. GTDB lineage: Bacteria > Planctomycetota > Planctomycetia > Planctomycetales > Planctomycetaceae > TH-plancto1. The sequence goes on from QWOR01000130.1 coordinate 4,711, forward strand.
GGCCAGCATTTCTCCGGAGGTGTCGGCTTTGGCCAGCTCGTCGAGAGTCGCATCGGCTTCGATCCACTTATTCTGTGTTGCCTGGACTTCGATAATCTTGGTCAGAATGGCTAAGCGCCGTTCCGAGTTCTCGGGAAGTGTTTTGAGGGAGTCGATTAACACCGATTCCGCTTCACTTGATCGACCTTCGGCGAATAACGCCTCTCCCAGAGTCGGCAACGCATCCGCGTATTCCTCGCTTCCGCTCTCTCCCTTCTTGATCATCTCCGCAAGCGGGGTGAGTGCTTCAATCACTTTTTGAGGATGATTCAACCGCTTTTCCGCGCGGCCCAGAAGAATGCGAGCCTGATTCGACATGCGAGGCGTGGGACTGGTCGTCACGATATTTTGAAAGAGCTCGGATGCCTGTTGAAAGTCGGCCTGAGCAGCTGGAAGGTCGGTCGCTTCCACAGAGTCGCCGCGAGCCAGCAGGACCCTCCCCTTGAGCATCTCGTTCAATGGCAACAGGGAACTCGTGGCGAATCGAGTCGGAAACTGCGTTACCAGTTCAAGTGCGTCCGTAACGCGATTTCCGCGGAGAGCGGCGTCGGCAGCGGAGTACAAACTGTCGTCTGCCAGTTTCGACTGGGGCCACTTTTCCCCGACTGCCAGGAATTTCTGCTGGGCAGAATCAAACTTTTTGAGCTGGGACTCGCACTCGGCCCAGTGATACATCGTCTTGGCCCCGAGTTCATAATCCTTTGCAGCCTTGGCCCCCATCTCAGAATCGTTGGCGGTCAGCTCCACTACGGGAATTTTCGCTGAGAGACTCTCAAAGATCTTGGCGGCGCCTTCCCAGTCAGATTTTGACTCATGACACATGCCGATCCAGAATGTGGCATTCAACTCGTTCGTCTTGCCAGCAGCTGCCGCTTCGAAGCGTTTCTGCGCCTCGGCGAAATCTTTCAATCGGTAGTGACTATAACCGGCATTCAGCTGGGCATCGGCCAAGAGCGGGCTCTTCGGAAACCGGCTCAGCAGTTCGTCGAAGGTTTTCGCGGCCGCATCGAACTTCTCGGTCTGATACTCGGCGGAAGCTCGCCCGAACAAAGCCTCGGCGGCCCGGGGATGGTTGGAGGCCGCCACCTGCTGATAGTACTCCGCCGCTTTATCATCCTGTCCCATGGCTTCGAGAGCCCGGGCCAGATGGAACTTGGCCTCGATCTGCTCGGCCTCGTCGGTTTTGAGGTTGAGTACGACCTCGAACGCCTGCGCTGCGCCGGGAGCGTCCTTCAGGTTGAGACGAGCCTCACCCAGATACTGCCAGCCCCAGACTGCCAGTTCATGATTCGGATAGTCTTTGACGAAGCGTTCCAGCTCGACACTGGCCGCCGTGGAGTCATTGAGAAAGTAGCTGCACTCGCCGATACGGTAAGCGGCCAGGGGCGCATCCGTGTGCTTCGGATGTGCTTCCAGGAACTGGCGAAATACTGTCCGGGCCTCCTCATATCGCTGCGAATGAGTGAGTGCCTGCCCCAGATAAAGCTGGGCCAGAGGAGCCTTGGGATGCTCGGGAGACTGCTTGAGGAACTGTTGAAACCCGAGAGCTGCCGTGCTCCAGCGTTTCTGCTCATACAGATTGAGCGCCGCGTTGTAATCATCCAGAGGCGCAGCCAGCACGAATGATGAGCAGGCCCCCCACAGAACCACGCACACGATCCAGGCTGCCGACCAACGATTCCTCATCATGCTCAATCCGTTTCACGCAGAGACTACAAGGCCGGTCCATCAGGCTGTTACCGTGTCCAGACTGCCCTCTGGGGCATCCGCCGACCGAGCGGACATGGATCCAAGACCGGTTGAGCCATCATGACCGCCAGTCTCGGAAACTCTACCCCTGTGCAGTTGCTTCCTTCAAGGGGGACCGGGCAAAAAATGGTTCTAAAGTCGATTCGGATAAGAGCTTTATGTCGCTCAGGCAGACTCGATGGGCGATCACATCACAGGAGGGATCGCTCCCATTGAACACCGCGTCACCGTCCCGAGCGGCCGGTGAGGAGCCAGGTTTACCAGCGCTCGACCGGACCGTTGGGGACGGGGACGTGCAGATCAGGCAGGCGACCATCGCGGTTCATTCCCTTGGGACCTGCCGTAGAAATCTTGGCAAGGACCGCTTCGACCTCGTCCGGAGTACAGGCGTCCTGGTACTCGTTACGGAGTTCAGCAGAAACTCGCATCGCCTTGAGGTACCAGTGAGCCATCTTGCGGAATAGCCGGATGCCGCGATCAGGACCCTGCTGGTCCTCAAAGTATCCGAACTGTCGACGGAACAACTGCATGCGGTCGTCGAATGAGCCGGGCGGACCGTACTGGCCAGTGGTTTCCCACTCGACAAGCTGGCGGAAGATCCAGGGATTCGCGAGGGCTCCACGACCAATCGAAATGGCATGACACCCTGTGACCTGAAACATTCGCTCCGCATCGGCAATCGTACGCACGTCACCATTACCCACGACCGGAATACGTTCCACAGC
>QWOR01000244.1 GCA_003669575.1 Planctomycetota bacterium
CAGGTCAATAAGAGGTGAAGCGGCATCGCCTTCTAATTCAGATTTGTGTAATTCTGTCTAAACCACAGCTGAAGCGATGCGGTTCCACTGGGATGTCGAACGTTTCAATTGACTACAGCTATGGCGAAAAACGTCTGCGGAGAGGTCATCATGCGGATTCGAACGGTCATGTGGCAGGTGTTGGGTGTGCTGATGCTGCTGGCTCGTCTCGCCGACGCGGAGGAAGCTTCCCGCCGGCTCCTGTATGTGGCGGAGCCAGGGATTCGGAATTACCTGGAGTACGGTGGTCATGGTGTACTCGTGTTCGACATTGATCAGGGACACAAGTTCCTGCGCCGTATCCCTTCAGGTGGACTGAACGAGAAAGGTGTCCCCGACAATGTGAAGGGGATCTGTGCCAGTGCCCAGACTGACCGACTCTTCGTCAGTACCATCCGCACACTCCAGAGCATCGACTTGAAAACGGACAAGGTCTTGTGGGAGCGGGCCTACCCCGGCGGGTGTGACCGGATGGCGATTTCTCCCGATGGCCAGGTGATCTACTTGCCATCGCTGGAAAAAGAACACTGGCATGTCGTCAACGCAGCTTCCGGAGAAGTGATCGCCAGGATCGCTCCCGACTCGAAATCACACAACACGGTCTTTGGCCCCAACGGCAAGGTGTGCTATCTCGCGGGGTTGGGATCGCCCTTTCTGTCCGTGGCCGATGCCAGGTCTCACACGATCGCTCGCCAGATTGGCCCCTTCAGTGCGGAGATCCGGCCGTTCACGGTGAATGGATCCCAGACGCTCTGTTTTGTGAATGTGAACAAACTGCTCGGTTTCGAGGTCGGCGATCTCGTCACCGGAAAGATGCTGCATCGGGTGGAGGTCACAGGCTTCACGCAAGGTCCGATCAAACGGCATGGGTGCCCCAGCCATGGGATCGGAATGACTCCCGATGAGAAAGAGATCTGGGTCTGCGACGCCGCCAACCAGCGGATGCACCTGTTTGACGCGACGCAGATGCCGCCGAAGCAGGTCGCGAGCATCCAGCTGCGGGACGAGCCGGGGTGGATCACCTTCAGCATCGATGGAACACTGGCCTGGCCCTCAACCGGCGAGGTCATCGACGTAAAGACCCGCAAGATCATCGCCACTTTGACCGATGAAGAAGGACGGGCTGTCCAGAGCGAAAAGCTTCTGGAACTCGATTTCCGGGGTTCGGATGCGATCGCGGCAGGTTGCCAGTTTGGAGTGGGGGCGGTAGGCGTCGGGTCACGTGAGTGATCCGCTGAAACAGTCTGGTGCAGGAGGCTCACGTGTCTCAATTGACACACGACAAGAAAGCAAAGGCAGCGCCAGCAAAGACCTGGTGCGTGTATGTCTTGCGCTGTGCCGACAGCTCGCTCTACACCGGGATCAGTAACAACGCTGCCCGCCGTTTGCAGCAGCACAATGCGGGCACGGCCTCGCGATATACCCGCAGCCGACTCCCCGTCACAATGGTGTACCAGGAACCCCAGGACAGTCACAGCTCCGCCCTGAAACGCGAACTGGCCATCAAGGCCTACTCCCGGAAGGCCAAGGAGGAGTTGATCCAACAGGGGCGGGTGGAAGTCGTCAGCAACTAGCCATCGCCGATCTGCCTGCACCACGCGATTTGCGTAGCCAAACGGACCCACATCGCCCCTGAAATGGCTCCCGGCTGTGCGTTCGCTAAGTCGACGGGGTGTCGATAGAATATATACACATCACCCCCCCTCGCTCTCCCACTGGCGTTTTCATGGCTAAGACAGCTGCCAAGGCTTCCACCAAATCCCGGCACTACTGGCTCTTTAAGTCCGAGCCAAGTTCTTACTCGATTGACGATTTGGTCCGCGACGGGTCGACATCGTGGGATGGCGTTCGAAATTTCCAGGCCCGGAACATGCTGCGGGACGAAATCCGCATCGGCGACCGCGTGCTCTTGTACCATAGCAACACCGAACCGATGGCGATTGTCGGGACGATGGAAGTCACTAAGGCTGGCTACGGAGATCCGACGGCTCGTGACAAGAAGAACGACCATTACGACCCCAAGAGCACAGTCGAAACGCCGATCTGGTACATGGTCGATGTGCGGCTGCGGAAGCGATTCGCAACTCCCGTGACACGAGACATGCTGAAGGACTGCCCTGACCTGAGCGAGATGGTCGTCCTGGAAAAGGGATCACGTCTGTCGATCCAGCCGGTGACCGGGGAAGAGTGGCGAGCGATCCATATCCTGGCCGGTGAGAAACCAGACTGATGTCGCCCGACCCGAGCGGGGTGAGCATGGTTCAGGTCTTTATTCCCGCGTCGTTGCGACCTCTGGCAGACGGGCAACGCTCTGTCGAGCTTGCTGGTAACACCGTCCGCGATGTGGTCCTGCAGCTGGAATCCCGTTACCCGGGCCTGATCGGGCGGCTGCGCGAGGGGGATTCCTTGAGACCCGGTCTGGCGGTCTCGATCGATTCCGGGATCAGCAACCTAGGATTGCGTCAGACCTTGCCACCCGGCTGTGAGGTTCATTTTATTCCGACAGTCGGCGGCGGGTGAGGTCGCGATGATCAGAAATGCGAGTGCGAATGAAGCCCGCAGGTGGTGATGAGTTTCATGATTCTGCTCCTGTGCGGGTTTGGGACTCGATCGGTAACGTCTGAATCACTAAGTGATACCGAGGAAAATTCGTTGCATAGAAATCCGCAAGAATTCTGGAATCCACTACGATCCAAGGAACTCCATCAGTCATTCGCCCAAAAGAGTTCCTTCCATGCTGCCCCGCACCCTCGAACCAGAAGTCATGGACACGCCAGAGGACGCGACTGACTACGACAACATGGATCATGCCGAAGTGAATCGGCGTTTCGTCGAGCACTGGGGGTTGGCCTGCCAGCGGTTGGGGATTGCTCCAGAAGTCCCTCTCCGCATGCTCGATGTCGGGACGGGAACTGCTCGGATCCCGATCTCATTCTGTGAGCGGTACAGCACATTGAAGATCGTAGCCATCGATCTGGCAGAAGAGATGCTCAAACTGGCGAAGGTGAACATCGACCGAGCGGGGTTCTCTGACCGGATCGGCCTGCAACTCGTCGACGGGAAACAGCTGCCCGTGCCCGATGGGGAATTCGACACCGTGGTCACCAACACGATCCTGCACCACATCCCCGAACCTCTCACATGCCTACGAGAGATGACCCGGGTCCTGACACCGGGGGGACTGCTATTTGTGCGAGACCTCATGCGACCGGCAAGCGACGCAGAGGTGGAAGTCCTGGTCGAACTGCACACACAGGGAGCCACCCCCAGCCAGAAACAGCTGTTCCGCCAGTCACTTCACGCCTCGCTGACGCTGACGGAAGTGGGCGGCATGCTCGAAGAATTGCAGCTACCGCGAGACTGTGTGCAGGCGACCTCTGACCGTCATTGGACGATTGCCGGACGGAAGGAGTAACCACCAAACCGAGCAACGCGTAAAACGGTTCGAGATGACACGGTTCACAAGACAGACACATAGACTGCCATGAACGACTCGCTCGGCGTCCCTCGACATCCGCTCCTGGTCGGGAATGCGGTGACGGAGGGCCCAAAGAAACTTTCGCAGCCGGGCGAGACTACGGAAGTCAAAGCCGTTCAAAGGTCAGATCAGGCCGATCATTCAGCCCAGCTGGGCTTGTCACTCGGGCTGGCCGGAGTTTCATCCGGTAATTCTGCGGCAGCCTCAGGGGCATCTTCGGCCGCTGGTTCTTCGACGCTGGTGTACTGCACCTTGGCCTCCTTGGCCGCAGGAGCCTCTAACACATCAGCAGGAGCGGGGGTGCTGAAAGCGACCTCCACGGGAAGCCGATCCCGGGTGATGCCTGCTTTTCCCGAGGTCGAGTGGATCACTTCATTCCGAATGGTGCCCTTTTGATAAGGCCCGATTCCGAAGACCGAAATGTTCGTGTCATCCGACTGAGCCAGTGTCACCCCGCCTTCGCCGAGCGAGGTGCGGGACTTTGCGTCGTAGGCGGCGATGCCAATCTTCGCGACACCCACTTGTTTCGTTTTCGTCGCGACCCGCACCTCGGGCAGCGTCATCATGCCGGGCAAGGTGATCTCGGGAATCCCGACGTAACTATCGGAATTTGTCGTACCGACCGTACCTGACCGGGGCTCCAGCACGATTTCGGCGTCATCGACCTTGTCGACCAATTTGCAGCCCACATGCAGGAGCCGGTGACGGATCGAGCCGATCACATAGGCCTTGTCCACGCAGTCAATGTACTTCTCTTCCAGAAACACCTTATGACCGGCGAACGGGTGGAAGTTGATCTTGTCCAGCGACTGGTCGACCGCATTCGAGATGAGCATCTGCTCGACCGATGAACGGGCGGTATTGGTCGTCTTGACACTCGAACAGCCACAACTGACCAGCAGGATCAGCACGAGAGACGTGCGAACCGCCGAGCAAAGGGGAACCGGAGACATAATCTGTCCTTCGGTAGGGGGAATGAATGTGGCCGCGATGATGTTCAGAAGCCGAGAACCGGCAACCGTCTGGCAGAAGCCAAGGATGGAGTGGAACATTTAGGCCAGTATTCAAGCCGAGGTCAATACAACCCGGGGCCCACGGAGGTGCGTCACCGCCGGTATGTTTTTTTTGCAAAATGGCTGACAAGCACCAGCGATCCGGGATTGCCCGCTCTCCAATCCCCCGGAATCCCTGAGTGTTCGCGTGAAAGCAGGCCTGCTGAGGCCGGCCATTTGAGTAAACTTCAAGGCCGACATGAATTTAGCACAGAGCGACGAAGCCCCGACATCGCGATTCGCGCTTGCAAAAGTATCCATTACAATCTCTGATGTACCCCCACAGAGTCACTTCCCCGGGCCGAATTCTCTTTCCACAGAGGTTCGCACGGGCGGAGTCTTGCAGAATCCTCCCGAGGTCTCCTTCGTCACATGAGTTCTCCATCGAAAGCCTCTTACGGCGTTGTTACAGGTCTGGGCGTGGTCAGTCCAATCGGAATTGGACTGCCGGCCTTTCTTGAGAGCCTGCGAACGGGACGCTCTGGGATCAGCAAAGTCTCCCTGTTTGAAGGAATCGCCGTACCGGGTGGTATCGGAGGCGAGGTCAAAGAGTTCACCGAAGAATCCGCCAAGAAGATCTGGCTGAAAGAACAGCGAAAGTGGATCAAGGTCATGTGCCGGGAAATCGCGATGGGAGCTGCCTCCGCGACCTTGGCGCTGAATGAGAGCGGGCTCGATCTCCAGAACATTGACCACCGACGCCTGGGCGTGGAATTCGGCGCCAATCTGATGTTCTTCATGCCGGACGGCATGTCTGATCCGTGCCGGGCCTGCGAATCACCGGATGGCGAGTTCCAGTTTCTGGAATGGGGCTCGACGGGTCTGGCCAAGATGGAGCCGCTGTGGCTGCTCAAGTATCTGCCGAACATGCCCGCCTGCCACATCGCGATTCATGCCGATGCCCAGGGGCCAAGCAACTCACTGACCATGGACGAGGTCTCAGGAAACGTGGCGATGATCGAAGCACTGAGCGTGCTGCGCCGCGGATCTGCCGACGCGATGATCGTAGGCACGACCGGAACGCGAATTCATCCCACGAAATCCATCCATGCGATCCAGTGGGACCAGGTCGGGTACGACCCCGAACACCCGGAACTCAGCTGCAAGCCATTCGATGCCAGCCGTGGTGGACAAGTGGTTGGCGAAGGTGCGGCCACACTGATTGTGGAAACACCCGAGTATGCAGCTTCCCGCGGCGCGAAGGTCTACGGACGGATTCTGGCCGGTGCCTCTTCCAGCGTGACCGACAGTGATGGGAAACCTCTGCACAAGCAGGCTCTGGTCAATGTGATCCGTAACGCACTGAAGTTCGCGGGACTGCAGCCCGGAGACATTGGCCACATCAATGCTCAGGGGCTGGGCTCCAGCCTCGGTGATCAGGCCGAAGCGGATGCGATTCACGAGGTCTTCGGGGAATACGCATCGAAGATTCCTGTCACTGCCTTCAAGGGGTATTACGGCAACGCCGGTGCCAGCAGTGGTTCACTCGACCTGGTGGCGACCTTTGCCTCACTCGATGCTGGTCTGCTCTACCCGGTTCTGGGCTGCCAGACCCCTGATCCGAAGTGCAAGCTCGACATTGTCCACGGCGAGCCACGCAAGATCACGAATACCAATTTCATCAAGCTGACCTACACCCGCCGTGGACAGGCAGCAGCGATCGTCGGATCAGGTGCTTAGTCTCGCGAAGCACCTGCAGATGACTGGGTAAAATTCTGCCCTGGAATTAGGTCTGCGCATGCACCCCATCCTGAGCCAAAATCAGTTCTTTGTTCGAGAACAGGTTGGCTGGTTCAAGTCATCGAACAACTACGACATCATCGATCCCGAGACGGGTGAGTGTATTCTTCAGTGTCGAGAGCCGCGGCTCGGTTTCTTCACGAAGATGTTCCGCTTCACCAAGTACAAGCGGCACACCCCCTTTCATGTCGAAGTCACGACGCCCGACGGGGAGTTGGTTCTGACGGTCAAACGCGGGACTTCGTTCTTTGTGTCGAAGGTGGATGTCCTCGACGAAGACGATGACCGGGTTGGAGGCTTTAAACAGAAAGCCTTTTCCTGGACCGCGACGTTTTTCGTCCTCGGAGCGAACGACGAACAGTTGTGTACGCTGAAGGGGAAATGGACATCCTGGGAGTTCAATTTTGAACACAACGGGGTCAGCCTGGCCAAGGTGTCGAAGAAATGGGCGGGCCTGAGCAAAGAGCTGTTCACCTCGGCCGACAACTACATGCTGCAGATTTCCCCGGAAGTCCCGGCGGATAATCCTCTGCGAATCCTGATTCTGGCCTCGGTACTGTGTATCGATATGGTGCTGGCAGAGTAACCCTACCCTGCTTCCTGTTTCGAGGGACACTGGCCTGCATCTTTTTCGCCATCCCCTTCCGGATTCTTTCCCGTCATGCGTTCGATTTGCCTGTTTGATATTGATGGAACCCTCTTGCGAACGGGTGGAGCCGGACAAAAGGCCATGGAACGCGCACTCACCGATGTTTTCGGTGTTCCAGATCCCTGGGAGGACATTCCCGCAGCGGGCCGGACCGATCGAGCGATCACGCACGACCTGTTCACGTATCACGAACTCGCCCCGAATGAACAACAGTGGGCGGAGTTTCAAACGGTCTACTTCCGCCACTTGAGCAGTAC
>QWOR01000145.1 GCA_003669575.1 Planctomycetota bacterium
TGCCGTTCGACCATTGCGTAGTCTCGTACGAAGCGGGAGCCATGAAGCCCGATCCACCGATCTACGAAGCGGCACTGCGAGCGATTCACTGCGAACCGGGCGAAGCGTTTTACACGGATGACATCCCGGAGTACGTTGAAAAGGGCCGCGAGTACGGCTTTCAGGCGGAAGTATTCACCGGGCCGGAGGACTTACTCCGGCACCTCGCCGTGCGAGGAGTCAATCCGCTGGGAAAATAGCTGGGCCCAGGGCTCAGAGCTGTTGTGCGAGAGCTTTGACGCCGAACTGAGGGAGTTTGGTGGGAATCTCAAGAAGAAGCTTGGTACACAGATTCCACAGATGGACACAGATTCAGAATGGCATGAGTTGCGTGATTGATGATGACGCCGAAATCGGGACAAGATTGGGGCCTGTCTCCTCATCTGTGAAAATCTGTGTCATCCGTGTAACTCCATGCTCCGTTCCTCGATCCACTCCCTGTTACCGCGAACCCTCGGAACAAGGGGAGCCCACGTGTCCTGACCGTTCGGCTCGACTCATCTCGGGAAACTCCCGTTTGAATACTGACAATATCGACCGGATGGCATAACATCCCTCGACAGGCGCTCGACCGCTTTCTTCCCCACCGGTGCATTGATCCATGGCTGATTCCCCATCGCAGATCCAGACGGACGCCGCTCGCGAATCGATCGCAAAACTTCAGCAGGCGTACACCGCGATCCGTGCCCAGATCTCGCAAGTCATCGTGGGACAGAGCGATGTGATCGACCAGCTGTTGATCGCCCTCTTCAGTCGGGGTCACTGTCTGCTGGAAGGGGTGCCGGGACTGGCCAAGACGCTGATGATCAGCACGCTGGCCCGTACGCTCTCGATGAGTTTCAGCCGGATTCAGTTCACGCCCGACCTGATGCCCGCCGACATCACTGGGACCGACGTTCTGCAGCAGAACCAGACGACCGGCGAACGTGAGTTCCGATTCATCAACGGCCCGCTGTTTCACAACCTCGTGCTGGCCGACGAAATCAACCGGACACCACCCAAGACCCAGGCCGCTTTGCTGGAAGCCATGCAGGAGCGGCAAGTCACCGTGGGGCAGGTCCGGCACGTGCTGAACGATCCGTTTTTCGTGCTCGCCACTCAGAACCCGATTGAGCAGGAAGGGACCTATCAGCTTCCCGAAGCTCAACAAGACCGGTTCATGTTCAAGGTCTACGTGACATACCCGTCGTACGCGGAAGAAAAGCAGATCGCGATCCAGACGACCGGATCCAAGCCGAAGGAAGTCACGCCGGTTCTCGATGCCAAGGAAGTCCTGGCTCTCCAGCAGCTCGTGCGAGAAGTCCCGGTATCCGATCATGTCGTGAACTACGCTCTGGCTCTCGTTCGTCAGACTCGATTGAATCAACCCGAGACGCCTGCCTTTGTGACGGAATGGCTGAGCTGGGGGGCAGGGCCCCGCGCGGTGCAGTTCCTGCTGCTCGGTTCCAAGGCCCGGGCTCTGTTGCAGGGCCGGACTCATGTCACGACCGAAGATGTGCAGGCACTGGCGAAGCCGGTGCTGCGTCACCGGATCGTCGTCAACTTCGCGGCCGAGAGCGATGGCATCAATACCGACAAGGTCATCGAGCGTTTGATCGCCGAGACACCTTCGAAGGAAAGCGACCTGAGCCGCGATCCCCGGTTCAAGAACATGTTCGCTGCGTAACACGACCGCAACGGCGATCCGAATTCGGCCCGTGTTTGCCTGCGGGCGATTGGAGCCCGTAGCCCGAAGCGTCAGCGAGGATCATTTCAGCCTGATTTGCGGTGCTTCCTCGCTGACGCTTCGGGCCACTGCCAGGAGGGCAATGGCCTTTACTTGGCGGACTGCTTTTAGCCGTGCGATCACTCTCCCGTGGAACGGTCGGTGAGGATCTCTTTCAGCCGCCGCAACGCCCGCGTATGCCGCATTCCGGCTGCAGCTGCCGTGAGACCCAGGAAGTCGGCAGCTTCCTGGTTACCCAGTTTTTCGGTATGCCTTAAGAGAATGATCTCGCGGTCGTCCTCTTCGAGCACGTCAAGTGCCTCGTGGAACCGCTGTTCCATTTCGCGGCGGATCGTTTCCGCGGCGGGGGTCAGCTGGTGATCCTGGATCTGGGCTGCCAGATCGAGTGACGACTGGTCGCCAAAACGCGGTGCCTGAAATCCATGCTCGCGATCGATGTCGCGGCGCTGGGCATGGTTGCGTCTGTGCAGGTCGATGATCCGGTCCTGGGCCAGCTGTCGCAGCCAGATATGGAATGGCAAATCAGGCTTGGCCAGGTAGGCGACCATGCGTTCGTTGGCTTCGATGAACACATCCTGCACGACATCGCTGGCATCGACCCGCCGGGCGAGTCGCCGATCCATCCGCAACTCGACCATCTTGCGGAGTCCCTGCCGGTGACGCTCCAGCAGTTCGTTCACCGCCTTGGCGTCGCCGTCTCCGGCTTGTTGCAGCAGATCCTGAGTGTTATGAGGTTCGGGCCACATGAAAAAGGATCTCCAAGTGCAATTCGCTGAAGAACTCAGCTGCGAGTCCGACTGGTGAATTCTAACAGACACATTCTACCAGTGGGGACTGACCGATACCCGCGAGAGTCTTCCATCGGCGGGGAAAAACAAAATCAGTCAGGACAGTTCGAGCGTTCACATCGATCGGTAATCAGGGGCCGCGCCGGGCTCGACTTACCCGGCGACGTTCCCAAACCGCAGATCACACACGATCTCCCGGATATTGTGCCAGGGGTGGACCTGTGGGTGGTCGATGTCGAGCAGCAGGTTCCAGCGGATCAGGTAGACGGAGCCGTTATCCAACACCACATGACACTGCAATTCACTCCGCGTGCGCGGCTCGAACAAAAAGGTTTCGTGATCGGCGTAGGGCGTGTGGACGGCGACCGGCTCGCCCAGATTGGTCGTGGAAGTCAGCGCCCCGCAACTGATGTCGGGAGGGACTGCGAAGATCTCGATTCGGGTGTCGCGCGTCATCATGCGAATCGGAACGGTGCCGCGATTTCTCCAGATGGCATTGATGGCCACGACCGATTTCTCTGCACTAAGGCGTGTCACCCCCACCGATAGACTTCCGTCCATCGCCGGGATGTCGGTCTCACGTCGCCAGCGTTCCTCTTTAATGGAGTTGAACAGCACCCACGCCCCCGTTGCCAGGATTGCGATGGTGGGAGTCCAGTCACGAATGAAAGTGGCCACTTCGATCATCATGGCCTCTGATTCTCAGAACAAAGAGAAGGAGACGAGGGATTCGCTTCAGTGATGGTCATTTAACCGGGGCTCGTGAGCGAGTTGATCAGCTCAGCGTATAGCATAAAGAACCGGATCACGATGTACCCGATGAATGCAGCCACCATCAGCCAGATGGCCCAGCCAATCGCACTCGTCAGCGCTGCGAGGCTGCGGCGAGCCTGGTCCTCGAACTCGGGGCTGAGCCGGGCGAGAGTCTCGGGAATGGTTCCGGATGTTTCGCCGACATGCACAATCTGGATGAAGTCCTCGGGAAAGAGCTTGGTGTGAGCCAGAGCCTCGGTCAGTTCGACGCCATTCATCACGTCATTCAAGATGCGAGGAGCCGCTGCCTGGAAGGCTCCATTGTCGGTGGCTGCCAGACTCGACTCCAGACTTTCCTGAATCGGAAGTCCAGCCTCCTGGGTGAGGGCAAACGCCCAGGAAAACCGGGCGATGGCGAACGACTGCAAACAGGTTCCGACAACCGGAATCCCCATCAGGAACTTATGCATGATGCTCTTGAACGCCGTGGAACGACGGGCGATCTGGTATCCGACAAACAGACTCACCGCGCCCATCGCCCAACCGCTCAACCAGATCAACGAGCCCGAAATCCCCTTGAGTCCCAGACCGATAATGTCGAAGGCCTGCTGATCACCCGCTCCGCGCTTTCCCGAGAACTCCGCCAGATTGATTCCACCCAGCAACCAGATCATGAACGCCACGATCATGACCGCGGCAAGCAGCTGGACCAGCGGCATGACCATCTGGCTCCGAAAATCACGCAGCAGCCGGACGTTGTTCTCGTAATGATCAGCCAGCGACAGCAGCACCTCGGGGAGCGATCCCGTCCGATCAGCCACATCGATCATGTTGAGAAACAGATCGGGCCACAAGCCGTCAAAGCTGCGACAGGCCGACGCCACATCACTCCCCGCCCGGATCTGGGTGGCGACGTCCCGCATCACACTTCGCAGCTGGGGATCGCCCGACTTGTTGACCGCAATGTCGAACGACTTGGCGACGGGGATCCCCGCCTTCAGCGACGTGGAGAGAGAGCGGCAAGCCAGGGCCACATGCTTGGCCGACAGTCGAGCACTGAACATGATGCCTCGGGCAAAGGGGGAGGGCGGGTTGCGATCATCCAGTTATCAGCTTAGCAGGAAGTACGTCCACGGGGAGGCGGATGCTGGGGGAATCTGCTCTCGCCGATGGGGCGGGGACCATCTCGCACGATCTCGACCGGGCTTTCGTCACCTGGCGAGGTTACATTCACATGGGAGCGAAGCCCGTCCAATTGCTTCGGGCTTGTAGCGTCACAATCTGAGTGTTTCAATGCTTGCTCAACCAGCATCTCAAATTGACGCCAGCGGCGCCACGGAGGGCATAGAATGAAGACTTATTACTTCTCTGTTTTGTTCGGTTGTTTGCTCGTTGGTTGTGGTGGTCCAGTGACACCCTCAAATACGTTTTACCTGAAGGTCGAGCGTGCTCCCGCCAGCAGTGACCATCGGCAGGAGACAGTGGTGACGTTTCAGACGCCGCCGAAAGCCGAAATCAGTGTGGGAGCCGGTCAAGACCGCAGTTCGATTACTTTTGATGCGATCAATTCGGATGTGAACCGGGAATGCGTTGTCAGGCTCGCTGTCGAGCGTCAGGAAAGCCAAACCGACGGTAAATCGAACGTGGCGATTCTCATTCGTCTTGAGATGCAAAACGGGCCATCAGCTGGTGGCCCATCGATTTACACAGTGGATGCCAACAAGTCGCTGAATTCGATGTTGGATGTCACGGTTGCCGAGGGTGATTTTGCTCTGGACGAGCCTATGACACTCGGGACATCAAACGGAGATCCGATCACACTCGTTGTCCGCCCGATCCGTGATTTGTGAGTTGTGTTAAAACTCCAGACGTGCTGGACACAATCGGCGGCTTCGAGCCCAATGGGACGGCGCTACTGGAAGAGGTGCTTGCGTCACGGCTCACCTGCGAGACTGCCTCTTGGGCGATGTCCACCGGTAGGCCCCAAAGCGGGCCAACCCAAGCCACCCAGCTGTACCTCGCGACCACGGATATATTTATTGAATCAGCACGCCGGAGAAACTCGCAGTTGGCCAGGCCGCCGAGAAGTCGGCCCGGAAGTCATTTCTTCATTAGCTTGAAATCATGAGGGGAACTCTTGTCCGTCACTTCAACAATAATTTTGGACTGAAAGGGCATGGAATAGCGTGGTGGCAGATCCTCACGTGCTCCAGAGGTCGCCGGGCCTTCCGTTGAGTTTGGGCCTGAGACCCACACCTGACCATCAGGCTTGACCATTCGACTGAAGGCCACTTTGTACTTTCCAGGAATCAACCCGACCTTCACCTTCTTATCAGCCCCAATGAATTGAGCGCTGTATTTCCCGGCTTGATCCGTTGTCCCCGTTCCGCCGGGGCCGACTGTCCCTGACTCCGGAATGAAACGCACTGTGGCGTTCGATAAAGATTCACCATTCATCGTGACGGTGCCGCTACAGGAAACGGGTTCAGGCCAGTTGGGCAAAGACTCACTCGAACATCCCGAGAACCAGACCAAGGTCAACGCGACCATGATGCATTGACGGAAATCAGAATTCCACATGACAAAACCTTCCTGATTGTGCACATTCGGGTCCCAGGAACCGAATGTGTCACGTCGCTATGAGAAATGACGAGACAGTAGTCGCCTGAAATCCGTTGAGACTTCAGAGCAGGGGGCATTCACCCGCTGGTGGTCTCTTGGTGCGATGACGTTCCCGATCATCAAAGCCAGCAGTTCAGACTCTTTCAGACTCTGGCTTCGAGACCTGACCTAGCCCTTCTGGCCATTTATCAAGATTGGCTCAGAGCAGAAAATCGACTCTGAGCAGAATCTCGAAAAGGGAGTACAAGGACGGCGTTCCATCAGGCCTGCATTCGAGTGTGGACGACCGATGGTCATGACACACTGAGGCGTAAACACCCCGTGATGCCTTGCCCGAACATGAACGCCGTGTCACTGGAGGCCACTGTTCAGAACTCGCCAATCACTTTTCCATCCGAGATTCTAGAAAGATTATTCTGAGTCGTCCCATCGATATTCTGGCTGATGAAACGCACAGAACCGTCACCCAGTGTGACATGGCAACCACCGGTATGTAGGCTCCCAGCTGTCATCCATTGTCCTAGTTTTCCAGGAACAGGAGTATTGTACCCATAGAAATCCCAGTTGTTGATCAGGTACCAATCCCTGGAAAAGTCAATCCCGGCATTCACCCAGCCTGTGTGTGACCAACCGGTGAGAGACCCGTTGTACTTCTCTCTCGTTTGTTCGGCCATCAGGACACTGTTGGAGAGACCATCCGTAAAATCCCGAAAGTTGGTTTTACGATCTGGGCCAAAGGCACGCTTGTCGTCTCCGGCTGCTGAAACCCAGTAGTGATTGTAGATGGCATCATTGGAGTGAGTACTAAAGGCATAGTTGGATCGATATCCACCGGCGGTTGTTGAACTAATACCGTAGTAAAGATCTGCCGATGTGTGATAAGCTTGCCCGCTGTCCGACGGACAAGTGAAGACCGCCATCGGCGTCCTGGAGAGAACTGCGTTGTCGTCCGCGTTTCCCTGGACAGTGGATGCACTGTACGTCGGGTTGCCTCCATTGGCAGCACTCGCCGCGCTGTCATGATTCCACTTGTTATAAATCGTCGCTTGGTCGATGTAGGGCAGCAGCATCACGAGCCCACTCGTATTTCGATGCTTGGGAATAATTGGAGTGATGTAGTCCGTTACAGTGATCGCAGCGCCAAAAGCAATGACGCTGGGAGGCAGTGTGTCAAACGTTTCGTGGTAGTTGTGCAGAGCCAGTCCGATCTGCTTGAGATTGTTCTTGCAGGTCGACCGGCGTGCTGCTTCGCGGGCTTGCTGGACGGCAGGCAGCAGCAGGGCGATCAGTACGGCGATGATCGCAATGACCACCAAGAGTTCGATGAGTGTGAATCCACGACGACGCAACATGATGAATTTCCTTAGGAGAACAGGTTGAGTACAGGGACGCGCGCGCCTCCCGCTTGATCCAAATGGATGATTCCAGTCTGGCTGCTCAGCTGACAAAGCTCAGCGCCAGATAATGTCTATGGATTCAGGAGACGATGACTTCAATCAGCGATGACGAGCTAATCTGCTTAGGCGCAGAATCTTCCACCCGCCTGTCAGGGAACACTTCTAGAATCCCTGTGTGCATGTATTTGAGATGCCGGTACGGGGTTTGTCCCTGGCGGAAGCACTTCTCCAGAGTCCCGATTAGCAGAGATTATGAGAGCGAAGTTCGCGATGGCGATCTCGGACTCTACACAACCTTCCAGCTTGCACCAAACCTGATTTCAGAGGAGCGATGACTTTGCTTGTGAGCGCTACTTTGTCCCTGATTCATATGTATTCAAATGACATGCCAAAGATGAAATACGCATAAAGATTAGTGCATTGTCATGTGTTTTTGCTGTTAAGATCAACCGCAACCGATGAGTGGTTCGGGGCGTTTCTGATTAGGCATCGCATGGTAGTTGTGCAGAGTTGCGCAGTCCGCCGTCATTCCCAGCGAAGCGGCCCTGCTTCAATGAAATGTTCGCTGGTTGCCGAAGGTACAAGATGCCATTTCCTGTGTTTACGTACCAAACGAGGCCGTCGAATCCTACTTTCAGCCTTACACCCATTCGGCAAAAGCAGTCCTTACACAAATCGAACGTACATGGTAAAGCGTCTTGCCGCGATGCGACCCGGTCAATTCCGACCGGGCCTCCAACTTGTCGGATTGCGAAGCCTCACTCAAAAACACAAGCGGCAGGTTGTCACCTGCCGCTTGGTCATTCAAATAGTCGAGCCACAAGGACTAGCGGCGCGATGACGAGAATCGGCCAGCGGCCTTGGGGACCAGATAGCCGGAGCTGGTGTCCTTCGATTCGTACTCATACGACTGCTGTTCAATCGTTGAGGATCGCTGGCGGACCTTTTGCCATTCCTGGACCTGGCTCGTTTGAGGAGCCGCCTGAGGAGCGGTAGCTGTCTCACCCATCGGTGTTGGGACAGGATTCACCGGTGTCGGGGTGTTAAAGTCCTGACTGGGGGTAACAGTGGTCGGTGTTGCAATCGGGAAGGATGGTCCCTGAGCAAAGGACGAACCGAAGGTGCCGCTGGTGGAAGAGAATTGAGGAACTTGTTCGTAGACGGTCTGTGGCACCTGACGGTACTGGACCTGTGTCGTCATCACGGTGCGTGGGACTGACTTCGTCACCATGCGGGGAACCCAGACCTGCTGGAAGCTGCCTTCATCGACGGCGACCTGCTGATAGGTCGTCGTTGGAACCTGGACCTGAACTGCTTCCTGACGCATGACCGTCTTGGGGACATTCTGATAGGTAATGACCGGCTGAGACATCATCGAAGATTGTGGAACAATGATCGACTGCTCTGGCATGATCATGGGCATGGAAGCCGAGGCCCCACATCCACAGCCAGTCGATGGGAATCCCATTGCGGGAGCCCCCATCATCGGGGCTCCGAAATAGGAGTTGTCCATGCCGTGACCATGCATACGAATCCGTGTGCGTGAGCGGTAGACCATGGTGTTGCGGTGTCGCTGCCGGGGCAGGCGTCCCAGGTGAGGCTGGCCTCCGCAGCAGGGAGCAGCTTGCGGGTACATGACTGGTGGCGGAGCCATCATCGGAGCAGGCTGGCAGATCGGTCCACAGCTGGCGACCGGCGGTGGGGCGGAGCATCCGCAATCACGACCAAACCACGGCCAGCCGGCGTTCACCTGGGCCGGGAGGAGGCCTCCCATCAGAATCAAACCCGCTCCAACACGATGTAACAGAGTCATAACCGCATCCCGTCCCGAGTCCCGACATGTCTATCGGCAACTCTTGCCGATGGGGGTGCAAGGACACCCAGTCACTTCGGGATATCGACCGAGGGGCTGACCGAGTCCAGTCGAACCTGCGGAAGGGGATCAGGCTTGGATTGAATCTTTCGTTGAAGACGGAGTAATCGTTAAGGCGTGTGCAGGTGGCTGATCGCAGATGAGGGGTGGGTTTCTTCACCGTGTCGATTGAGTTCCCCGGCCGTCATGCGACACAATAGACCGGTGACTCGGAGGGACGATGGTTCGGCTCTCAGCTGCATTCGGAGATTTTCGTGGATCTGATTCTGGAGAAGGTCTTTCTGGTCGGGGTTTTGTCCCTGGTGCTGGGAGGGCTGTTGTGGCTGGTTCAAGTGATATTTGTGAACCTGTTGCGATTGGTGTCACCTGAGCGAGTCTGGACACTCAAGATCTGGCCCGCGCTGCTGGTATCGTTGGGGCTCATTTGTCTCACTCTGCCTGCGGCGATCACGCGATTCGCCCCGATCGATCTGGGGCCACATGATGTTCAGGTCGATGGGGAGCGACGGCTCACATTGACGGGTTGGGACCAGAAGGATTATTCGGTTCTGGTTCGTATTCCTGATGCCGTCGTGCTACAGATGGCCAATGAAGACGTGACTGATGCTACGCTGAAGTACGTGGCTGAGATGAAATCGCTGCGTGAACTGGATGTGGCTGGATCAAAGATCACCGACGCCGGGCTGAAGGATCTGACCGGGCTAACCATGCTGGAGAAGCTGACACTCAGCCGGACGGCCATCACGGATGCGGGGTTGAAGCCGCTGCTCGACCAGCTTCCGGCGCTGAAACAGTTGGATGTTCGCGAAACCGGCGTGACGCCAGCTGTGCTGCGGCCCTGGTTGAAAGGGATGGAAGGGCGGAGGGCTTTGCCACGCGTGCCGGCCGAAGAGGCTCCAACCGAAGTGCCAGCAAACCCTGGTTCATAACAAATCTGAGGCCTTGCAATTAACTGGGCATGAGTGTCTTCGGCAGCGGAGCCGTGACATCGAGCTTCAGCCCTGATGTCGGGTGTTCAAACACGACACGCTTGGCGTGCAACCAGTATCCAGAGTCTCCGGGGAGTCCGGGGTCGTCGAGACGGGGCAGGCCCCCGATCGCATAGAGCGGGTCGCCAGCTAAAGGATATCCGACGCTGGCCAGGTGAACCCGAATCTGATGCGGGCGTCCGGTCAGGATGTCGACCTCAAAGAGCGTCGTCTCTGCCCGGCGTTCGAGCACTCTCGCGATGCTGTGCGAGGGCTTACCCGTCGGGCTGGCGGCATGTACGCTGCCCAGACGCGGGTGCTCGACGGGACCGATCGGAGTTTGAATGTCGTAGCTGTCGTGCGAGGCAATCCCCTGAGCCAGGGCCTGATACTGCTTGCGGACCTCTGGCCAGCGGCGGTTCATGACCGACGCTGCGACGGGAGACAGTGCAAAGAGAACCAACCCCGATGTTGCTCTTCCCAGTCGGTGCAGCGGTCTGGCGTCAGGCCATCGGCGGTGCACCAGGCTCAACAAAGTGTTCTCGTAAAAACCACCACCCGGCAGCGTGGGCAACCCGCTCGGCTTATCGACTGCCAGCAAGTCTGCATCTTCGTAGATCACTTCGAAATCTTGCGGCGTCGCTTCTTCGGTCCATCCAGGTCGGTTCCAGACCAGCACCTGGCCCGGCCGCAGCTGCTCCTGCCCGTTGGCGGTCTGTCCCCCCAGTTCGACTTCCCCGGTCTCTAAGCGGTACAGCCACTCAGACTCGCTTGAATGTGGGAAACTTCTGGTGAGGTAAGAAATCACCGACTGCCCCACAGCCTCGGGCCCGAGCACAAGTCGATAACGATATCCTCGATTGAGTGTCATCGCACATTTGTCTCATGGAAGTCGAGAGACTTCAGTCGGAGCTGACAGAGGGGGTGGGGCCAAGTCTCGCCGTCTATGCCCACATGGATCACGTACACCACTGCAACGTCGTGTGCGGGACCGGGTTGTTAAACGGGCGGTGTTCCTCGCGGGATGACTTCAGTTCCTTCTTGAGCTGGTGGTACCAGCGGGCCGGTTTGTCAGCGTCGTTAATCATGATCAGCTGGGGGTCTTCATTCAGCCCCTGCTGTTGTTTGTCGACGACATCGCGATCCTGCTCAATGAACTTCCGCACGAAAGGGCGAATGAAGGGGCGGGCCAGTGTCAGCCAGGGAATCGTCCAGTAGAAGATCTGGTGCAACTCGACCAGCATGTCGGTCAATGGTGTGAGCGTGGTCAGGCCAACGATCCGATGCTGGCCCGCGATGATGTGCTCGATGCGGGTACTGGGCAGCTCAAAGCGGATCTCGGTCGAGACCTCGCCGAAGAGTTTGTAGCCCCGGGAATTGGAGGAGGGTTTGTGCCGGACCATCGTGAAGCCGAGGTGCGACGGGGCGAACTCCTTCGACTTCTGATGCATCGATTTCCTGGAACGCCACCACCACGACCGATGCACATATGGGCCGTGAGCCGGGTCCATCAGGCCCACCACCGCATGGTCGATGGAACACGGGAAAATACTCTTCTCAATCAGCCGTTGATGCGAGGCGTCGATGTCGGGAATGACCGGGATCTCGGGCAGTGGATCGGGGAATTCCCTCTCATTTCGCGGCATGAAGACCCAGACATTCCCCTGCACTTCGCGGCAGGGGAAGCAGTCGACGAGTACCCGCTCAAAGTCAAACTTCTGCGTCGGTAACAGCGAGGGGATCTCGGTGCAAGTCCCTGAGCAATTGAACTTCCACCCGTGGTAACAGCATTCGATTTCCTGACCATCGAACGTCCCGTGGCTTAACGGAATCCCCCGATGCGGGCAGATGTCCCGCATGGCGAAGACCTCGCCCTTGGCGTCCCGCCCCAGCAACATCGACATGCCGAGCAGCTTCTTGCCCAACATGCGGCCCCGCTTGAGTTCCTGGCCCGGAATAGCCATGTACCACAGATCTCGAAGAATCTCCGACTCAATCGCTGAGGCCATCGCGCGCGTCCATCGCCAGCGTCATTTTCCAGTCCCAATGCGAGTTGCGATCAGGATGTCGAGAGTATGGAGTGTGGTCGAGAGTCTGTCGAATGTGCGGTGAGTGCCGCGCAATCAAAGCTGTGTCACACTGACCACGTCGTGACCTAAAAAAACACCCGGTGAGAGCGAATCTCACCGGGCGTTCGATGGGTCAGTCACGACAGACGGACATCTGCCGATTGCGGGGGACTAGAGTCCCTTCTTGATGATCAGCTTCAGCAGGTCGCAAACGCGATTGCTGTAGCCCCACTCGTTGTCGTACCAGCTGACGAGCTTGAAGAATCGCTTATTCAGCTCGATGCCGCTGCCCTTGTCGAAGATCGACGAAGCGGGGCAGTGGATGAAGTCGGTGCTGACGACTTCGTCGCTGGTCACTTCCAGTACACCCTTCAGGTAGGTCTGGCTGGCCTTCTCCATCGCAGCTGCGATTTCGGCGTAGCTGGTGTCGCGCGAGGTCTTGACGGTCAGGTCGACGGCCGAGACGGTTTGCACGGGGACGCGGAACGCCATCCCGGTGAGCTTGCCCTTCACTTCGGGGCAGACCAGAGCGACAGCCTTTGCGGCACCCGTCGCACTGGGGATGATGTTCTGAGCGGCAGTACGGCCGCCCTTCCAGTCCTTCTTGCTGGGGCCGTCGACCGTCTTCTGGGTCGCGGTGTAAGCATGAATGGTGGTCATCAGACCTTCGTCGATGCCGAATTCCTTGAGCAGCACGTCAACGATTGGTGCCAGGCAGTTCGTGGTGCAGCTGGCGTTCGAGATGATGTGGTGATTGGCGGGGTCGTACTTGCCGCAGTTCACGCCCATGACGATGGTGATGTCTTCGCCCTTGGCAGGTGCGGAGATGATGACCTTCTTGGCTCCGGCAGTGATGTGCCCCTTGGCCTTTTCGGCTTCGGTGAACAGTCCAGTCGACTCGATGACGACATCGACGCCCATGGCCTTCCAGGGGAGTTCTGCGGGGGTCTTGGCGCTGACGACATGAATATCGTGGCCATTGACGACAAGGACATCGTCTTCAGCCTTGTCTGGGCTCGACTTCTTCGAGGAGACAGTTCCGCTGAAACGGCCCTGAGCCGAGTCATACTTCACGAGGTAAGCGAGGTTGTCCGCCGGAACGATATCGCCGACAGCGACGACCTGCACATCCTTGCCAACGATTCCCTGCTCGACCATCGCGCGAAACACGAGACGACCAATACGACCAAAGCCATTGATGGCCACTTTCACTGTCACAAGAATGCTCCTGAGGAAGGGGGGCCTCGATCTCGCTAAATTCCTGCGCAGACGAGACTTCTGTTGCATAGGCTGGTCGTTATGCCGCGCGGGCGACCAGCAGTCCATTGTGGACTAATGCCAAGCTGCGGATTCTATCGCCAGCGAGTTGGCTGTCGCAAGTGAACGATTTCTGATACGCCAGATGATGGAACGACTTGCGAATTCGCGGTCATGATCGCATCGCGTCATCGCGGGTCACTTCGCGAAAAAGAATACCTACCGCGAGGTGGGGACTGCGTCTATCCTGTGGCGGAATCGACAGCGTGAACCGACATTCTGTGATTCATCAGCGATCGTTTCAGGTTGCTACCCGGGAGCGCGAATGTCCGCCATTGAGTACCGCCCCTCCATTGATGGCCTGCGGGCGGTCGCGGTGATTGCAGTCCTGCTGTTTCACTTTACGCCTGTTCTGCTGCCGGGAGGGTTTGTCGGTGTCGATGTTTTCTTCGTGATTTCCGGTTATCTGATCACCAAGATCATCAACGCGGAATGCGAACGCGGCGAGTTTTCGTTTTCACGGTTTTATCAGCGTCGGATCTCGCGAATCTTTCCGGTGTTTGCAGCTGTGACTTTTGCGGTATTGATCGGAGCCAGTCTGATCTATTCCCCGCAAGACTTTGCCTCAGCGGGGGCCGTCGCCATCTATGCGGCCTTCTCGGCGACAAATATCAAGTTGATGGGGCAGGGGAACTACTTCAAGATGTCCCCGGATGCGCAGCCCTTCCTCCACTATTGGTCACTCGCGGTCGAAGAACAGTTCTATCTCGTGTTCCCTGTCCTCGTCTATTTTGCTGCTCGTTGGAAGATGAGCCGGGGAAAACTTGTGGTGTGTGTGGCTCTGGTCGCCATGGTCAGTCTGGGGGCGTGTGTCTATCTGACCGAAAGGAATTCTACGCGTGCCTTTTATCTGTTACCGACTCGAGCATGGGAGTTACTCGCTGGTTGTCTTCTCGGTCTTGATCCCTTTGTGAAGGCGGGGGCATACTCATTGGGGATACGGAGATTCCTCTCCATAGGAGGGGCGTCGTTGCTCGCAATTTCGATCGTATGGATCCGCGAGAAAATGCCGTTTCCGGGTTTCGTCGCGGCCCTCCCAGTCAGTGGTGCAGCAATGCTCATTGCCTGCCCCGAGGCCTCTCAAACCTTAGTCCAGCGGGCGCTGTCATATCGCGTTTGTGTCTTCATTGGCAAAATCTCGTACTCGCTCTACTTGTGGCATTGGCCGGTATATTGCTTTATCGATTATGCGTGGTATGACCGCTCGGCGATTGTGCGTCTGGTAAGCAAGGTGTTGATCACTATTGTACTGGCGTTGCTCTCTTATCGTCTGCTTGAGTCACCGCTGCGTTCCTGGCTGAATCGTCCCGAGCGGAAGGGGCTCAGCTTCTCGGCCTGTGGCATCGTTGTGGTCTTGATTTCTGTGCTCGGTTACTCAATTCGTCTTGAGAACTATGTCAACGTCTCACCGGATGATGTGTTGTTGGGAGGCGTGACCTTCGCGGCAGCAGCCGATCGTCCCCGGATTGTTCTCATGGGAGACAGCCACGGAGCGATGTACGGGAAGACGCTGAAAGAGCTGTCACGCGAGATGGATTTCACGGTACATATCATCAGTACGCAGGGGAACACTCCACTTCCCGACAGCCGGGTCTATCGCGATTCGCTCTCGTTTCTGGAGAAGACTCAACCTCCGGTGACCATCGTGGTCCTCGATTGGTCCAGTAAACTAGGCAAGCATCCAGAGCGGTTGCAGACAGCTCTCGCTGCCATTCTTCAACATACGAATCAGGTGATTCTGATCACACAGCCTCCTGTTCTTCCGCAAGCGGCCTCGCGGAGTGGGTTTCGCGAGCAAGGCGTGCATCCGGTGAGAGAGGATGATGTTGTGGCTGCGAAGCGGCAGTCATCGAACGAATATGTCAGATCGCTCCAGAGTGATCGCGTAAAGATCCTGGAGATCGACTCGCTCTTTCTGACTCCCGGGGGAGAGATTCGATTTACGGATTCGAGGGGAAGACAGAACTACCACGATCTGACTCACTTGTCTGGTAACGGAGCCGACCAAGTAAAGGAGCAGTTGAGGCGGGAACTATCCGCGCTGCTCTATGCGGGCCAGAAGTGATCCGTGATGAGTCGTGTAAACCGGTACGGCGCGGCCCAAGTACGCGATCTGGCCTCCACTCACAACTGGTATGACCGATAAAGTCGTTACGTAACTCTTCTACATCCCGGGCAGATGGGAATCCCGTCGGGCGGGGTTCCAACCTCGCCGTATGCTAATAATGGAGTGCTGCCAAAACGCAACATTCGCATTGCGGTTCGATCGAGTCGCGGGCGGCACGCTATCATTCTGGTTTGTGGTTCATGAGCACCGTCACCCCTCCGCCGAGCGAGGCTGTCGTGTCCAAGCCGTTCTTTGAACGTCGGGATGCCGATGTCTCCGTCCTTCAGGACCGGATTCCGCCCGAGTACCAGCTGACCCGGCGGTCCGTCGTCCTGATCGCATTACTTGGCGGTCTGTTTGCCCTCGCAAGTTACCAGCCGCTCTGGCATAGCGATCTCTGGGGACACCTCAGCTATGGTCGCTGGATCTGGGCGAATAAGTCGGTGCCACAAGTCGAGCCACTGATGCCGCTGGCTCAGGGTGTGCGATTCATTGATACCGCCTGGCTCAGCCAACTGATCGGCTGGGGGATGTTCTCCAAGTATGGCGTCGCCGCTGGCCAGTTCATGTATGCCGGGTTGATCACGTTAGCATTCAGCTTTGTTGTCGGAGCGGTCTACCGCAGAACCGAAAGTCTGGCAGCGGGGCTCGCAGCTTTCGTCACGTTTTTCTGGGGGGACTACCAGCAACTCATGGTGATCCGCCCTCAGCTGGCGGGGCTCGCCTGCTTCTGCCTGGTCATCGTCGTGGCAACCGCGACTGTTGGAAAACGCTGGCACTGGTGGGCGGTTCCACTGACATTCGCACTCTGGGCCAACCTGCATGGTTCATTTTTGGTCGGCCTGGGGCTGCTTGGGCTGATGGCGATCGGGCGAGCTTTTGATGTGATTTGGCGCACCGGGCAGGTCAGTGCCGCCTTCCGTGACGGGGAGACTCGGCGGCTGGTGTTGCTGACTCAGCTCGCCGCAGTGGCGGTTCTGGTTAACCCATATGGGATCGGTCTCTATGGCGAAGTGCTGGCTGTGACCAGTAACCCGAATCTGGCAGACTTGTTCGAATGGGAGCCTCTGTCACTCCGCATGAATCAGGGGCAGGCCGCAGCTGCGATCACGATCGCATTGTTTCTGCTCTATCGATTGAGCCCGCGTCGTGTGACGTGTGGAGAAGTTCTGTCGCTAATCGTTTTCGGTCTGGCGATGTTGTGGACCTCCCGGATGATCAACTGGTGGTCACCACTCGCGGCGTACTACGTGGGGCTGCATCTGGCAGCTGTCCTCTGGAAAAACTTCGGTCGATCGGAAGCGATACCAGCCCGGTCGGGTCTGAATACCGTGGTGGCTGTGGGGCTGTCATGGATCTTCTTTGCGTTCACTCCGTTCGGGGTCACGTTGCTGCATGGCCAGCCTAAGGACGCGAAGCAGCGGTCTCAGCGATTCCAGAAATCGGTTTCGCTGCTCACTCCACTGGGAGTGACGACTCATCTCAACGAAGAGCCACCAGTGGGGCAGGTTTACAACACCTATGAATGGGGCGACTTCCTCACATGGGCAGGGCCGAAGGGAATGCGAGTCTTCCTGAATTCGCATGCCCATCTGGTCCCGGCGGAAGTCTGGAAGGACTATCTGCTCATCAGTGCCGCGGGAGGTGGCTGGGAGCAGAAGCTCGACCAGTACAGCGTCAACACGGTGGTGGTCGATGTGGCTCAGCGAGGGGCGTTGATTAAGGCTCTGAAGCAGAAGAAGGACGTGTGGGAGCTGACTTATGAGGACGGAGTCGGTGCCGTTTTCCGGCGGCACAAACCGTTGTAGAGGCATGTGAAACCCAAACGCTCTCCGCCCGTACATCGAAATCGTCATCTGAGAATTATTCATGGTTGCCCGTCGTCCTTCACTCGTTGCCATTCTGCTCGTTCAGTTCCTGACTGTGGGGGCGTTCGCGGCTGCCTGGGCTGTCAGCACTCCCGAGTCCAGGCAACTCGTGACCCGGGAATTGCTGCACAAGGACACCTATGTCCATGTGCATGTGCCCCGCGAACGCCCCCTGATTATCGAGCCCCTCTACGACCGGCCGGATCTGATCAGTGATGAAGACCTCGCCGCGGTACTGAAACAAGTCCAGCCGAGGTTCCCTCGCGAAGCCTTAAAGCCCAATCATGTTGAACATGCGCTGCGCACCTGGGGCGTCGGGGCCGAGTTTCAGGACCCCGCTGTGCTGTCGGGTAAGGAGCTGACCGAGTTCCTCACTGATCACGGCAAGTTCATTGACTCGTGGGGTAAGAAGATCGCTCCGCTGTTGCAGGACCTGCCCACTGGTGTCTCGATTCGATTCGATCGAACTGACGGTGGCAGCATCCATCACGATCACTGGCTGGCCTGCCTGACCGAGGCGGGCGTCATGCTGAAGACACCGGTCTACTCACCTGGGCGACGCAATGCGACGATTCATACCGTGCTTGATCAGGCGCTGCGCGACTTTCGTCTCGATGAACGTGAGACCGAATGGACAGCTCTCGCATTCGGACTCTGGATCGCTCCACAACACCAGTGGATTGGCGGAGATGGGCGACATTATTCCTTTGACCTCATCTCACAGCGTTTGCGTCGCGGCCAGAAAGAGTTGGGCGTGTGTAGCGGGACCCATCGGGTCTACTCGCTGATGGCATTGATTCGCCTTGACGATGAATTCCCGGAGATTCTGTCGGATGAGGAACGCCAGCACGCCTGGGATTATCTGGTGACTGTTCGCGATCTGATCACGGAGTCCCAGTTTCCCGATGGTCACTGGCCGAGTAACTGGCCTGACGGCAAAGCGGCCGTTGAGAAGCCGAAGGTCGATGAATTTCGCAGCGTCGTGATCGCCACCGGCCACCACCTGGAGTGGCTGTCGATCGCTCCCCGGGAGCTGCATCCGCCGGAGGAGACAATTCAGCGAGCCATGCAGTGGATCGTGAAGACCACGAAAGAGAATCCACAGCAGACAATTCTCGATAACTACACCTTCTTCAGCCACATTGGCAAAGCCGCTGCCATGTGGCGGAAGACCAGTCCGGAAGCTGCCTGGGAAGCCTGGGAGAAGACCCACCCCTTTGTTCCTGGCGAGGCTCCCGTAGTGGGCCCGGCAAAGAGCCAGCCAGAGCCATCAGAAGAGGCTCACTGACCACATCGCGGAGGGGCCTCTGAGACCGTTTACTGAGGTATTCTCGGCTTCCTCGATCGCACCATGTGGATGCACCAGGCAATCAGTCCGATGTTTAGCACGGTGAAAACGAGAAAGAGCCTAAATCCTCCGACCTGTGAGGCAGCCCTCGTTGAAGTGGTGGCCTGATCCAGATTCGCTAGAGATAAGCGAACGATTTCTCGCAGAGATGCCACCGCCACCAATGCCGTCAGCAAGGCCACAGTAATCGTGGTTAACCAGCGATTGCAGAGACAGGGGCGGCGAAACTGCATGACCCAGCCCACGATCTGGAACAGGCTGCTGGCGATGGCGATTATCAACCACGGCCAGCCCGCATGTCCGATTAGTTGCGTGTGAACGGATGTTTCGAGGGTCGTCCAGTAACCACAAGCGCAGGCAAATGCAGCGGCGATTCCCGCAATGGAAGCGTAGCCGAGGCGGCGATGTTCTGTATTGAACAGGACGGCCCATTCCGCTTCCGAGATGGATGCATCCCAGGCTGCAGTACGAGAACGCATTCCTCGCAGCTGCCAGCTGGCGAGGATACTCATGGTCGGAAAAGTCCCGGCCACCCACGTCAGCAGCCTCATCGACAGCGCGAACGTTGAGCGGACTGCTTCCCCTGATCGATACGCTTCCGGCCAAACAGCTGAGCTCAAGCTGAGCAGGTGATTCGCGGTCCAGCAGAAGGCGACGAACAGGAAGCAGGCGGCAATTCCAATCGAAAGCCCCAGCCTCGCGATTAGTGGCCAACGACTGGCTGTCTCACTCTTTACCACGTACAGCAGGTAAAAGGCCGCAACCAGTACCGGGATCACCACCATCCAGCGCCAGCCTAACAGCAGGTTTGATGTGTAAAACTGCTGACGATACAGAATCTGCACAAACAGCAACGGAGCCACACCCGCTGTGATGGCACCGCTTAAAGCGAAGGGCATCCAGTCTCTCAGGAGTCTCGCCAGCGGTTGCTTCGTCCGGGGGACAGTTCCAGTTCCGGGAAACAACGTCGTCCAGACGAGCCAAAGACTGCCTGCCAGCACATAAGCCATCAGGAAGAAATGTACGACCCACGTCAACACGTAGATGACCAGATAGAACGACAGGTGAGAGTCAAACCGGAAAGGAAACATGTGGTTCATCGTTTCAGGCTCCCCAGAGCGACCGAGGGAGCGATAGATATCTCTGCCTCAGTCGTCTGTGGATGTGGCGAATTTCCAGCTGGGGCCGTTCCCGCTTCGTCCAGCCACCTTTGGATTTTGGGGAGGTTGGACTCGTCGATCGTACCCGGCCAGCTTCCCGGCCGTTTTGCGTGAACCCATTGAATGTATTGCACAAGAGATTCCAGCTCACCAGCTGTCCCGGCGAAGGGTGGCATGAACGGTTTCGTCTGTTGCAGCTTGGCGATATTCATCCGCATCTGATCAGCATCCCACGCCCCGGTCAGATGCACGACAGCGTTGGAGCCCTCCATCGTGTGGCAGACCGCACATTGGCGCCGGAAGACTTTGGCACCGATCGTGACAACTTCGTTCGGGAGCTGCTTTTCGTGGATCACGGGAAACGGATCGTCCGAGACACAGCCCCGGAATCGCAGACCTGCGACTTCCTCGGGGCGAATGCCGTTTGAATAGAGGACATGCCTCACCGTATATGGCTTACGCGAGCCTTCGCGAACAAACTCGCCTCCCGCCGTTGCTCCGAACGCCAGCAACAGCAGCAGCGAAGCGGTCGCTCCGTTGATGTATAGCTTCTGCAGCCACAAACCGATCAGCGCATACCCACCGATCGCGAGGGAAGCTCCCACCGAAATCATAAAAAACAGCATCATCGCCGGACTGCCACCCAGAACCCAGCTGCGGCTGTCGCTCGGCATCGAGTAGAGATACCACGCCCCCAGGACGGGCATGGCCAGCATTGGAATCATCAGATGAGCGGCCTTGTTGATGAGCTCCTGCCGCTGCTCTCGGCTCAGATCGGGAATGACATTCACCACCACACAGCCAATCAAAGCGGCCAGAGTCATGCACACGATCGTCCGAAAGAACAGGCTGGGCCAGAACCCGGGATTCAAGAAGCCGTCCACGATCGAATGTGTGGTCAGCCAGTGTCCCGGCGTCAGCTGCCATGACAGAATTCCATTGATCCAGAACAGGCTCATCCAGGCTGCGAATGCGTACAGCACCAGCAGGGTCAGGCAGGTTCGAGCACTCAGCTGATCGTGGTATCGGTAGAAGCAGTAGCCGGCGACCACCTCCAGACAGAAGAACGTCCACTCAGTCGCCCAGATCCAGTGGAAATGGAAGACCATTTCGCCAATCGTTGGTGCACTGACCTGGATTGACGTAAACCAGATGCCGACGCCAGTCAGCGCGCCCAGCACAAAGCTGATGAGTACCAGAACTTTGAAGTAGCCGTGGACGAATGACCGGGCATCCACACTGCGTCCTGTCATTGCCAACCACTGAAAGTAGCAGAGCAGAATCCCCCCGCCGACTGCAAACTGGGCGAGAAACACATGCACAATGGCGACAGCTGCCATGACCAGACCGGGCATCAGCGGTCCGTAGTCATTGACAGGGTAGATGGCATTCACATCAGCGTACTCTGTGAGGAAACAGACAGTCTCGCAGCCTGCGAGACCACATCATGCACCCGGCGTTAAGACAACTGTATGCAACCCACACCATGAGAGGCTGGAACAACCGGGAAAGTCTCGAAGTCAGGAGTGAACACTACTCGTTTGTCTCAATCGTCAGACAATAGCGACTCTTGTCGTTCAACCGAATGGAGGTGTTGCCCGGAAGCTGATTCAGGGGAAGAGTGAGCGATATCCCGTCATGAGCAAGACAGCGGGGCTTTTCTCCGTAGAAGGGCTCATTGGCACTTGCGGTCCGGCAGAAGGCGGAGTTTCGAACGTGTTTCCCTATGCCGGGACAGTTACGATTGTCTCTGCAGACACAGACGCACAACTTGATCACGCCCCTGAGTCACTTTCGTGTATGGGGTTCCTGTAAGTGTATTGGCCATGTCGATGAGAGTTGAAGATACGAGGGAGCATTCCTCCGCTTTAAAGGACACCGGGAGGGGGCCTGAACTACGGCCACGTCCTCTTGGTCGGCGTATTCTGCATTTCGTTCGACGAATGCACCTCTACATCGGAGTATTCCTGTTTCCCTGGGCGATGCTGTATGGGGTCACGGGATTTCTCTTCAATCACCCGACGTTCTTTGCAGATTCACCGGCGATCTCGTTCACGCAAGAGGATCTGGCGGGAACGGATTTGGAGTCACTGCCAGATCTTCCCACGCAAGCACAAGCGGTCGTCACGGCGCTGAATGCGGCGAAACAGCCACCGACACCGTACCGACTGGGCAGTGGCGAGATTTACTATGCGAATCGCGATGTCTTTGTGGCTACGGCGAAGGTGGGCCCCCGTTCGTTCTTCGTCACCTTCGATCCCGCGGTATCCAGTGGTCTCATTCGTGAGAGCACGCCGTCTGGCCCCGTTCCTGAGCCAGCACCATTCGCGACCGCTCAGGCGGAGGGACCACGCCAACGTGGGATGGGCAATTCAGGTCCCGCGCATGAGGCACCTACCGGATTGCAGCTGAGCGACTCGATTGTCGAAAGACTGAAGAAGTCGCTACCGATTGTGATGGAACGTAAGGGCATCCCGGATGCTGAGATCACCCTCACCACGTCACCCGATATTCGTTTACCAATCGATGTGGGTGGAGAATTCTGGACGGCGACATTCAACCCTCTGACCACAGCTGTGACGGGCGTCAAAGGTGAGAAGACCAGCAACCTGACCCTGCGTACATTTCTGCTGCGGATGCATCTCACCCGTGGCTATCCGGGAGAGGTGAATCTGAAGTGGGGGTGGGCGGTCGGGGTCGATTCGATCGCCATCGCACTCTGCTTCTGGGGCGTGTCGGGCATCCTCATGTGGTGGCAGATTAAATCGACTCGGCGGGCAGGACTGGTGGTCCTCGCCGTCAGCTCGATTCTTGCGACCCTGCTGACTATCGGCATGCATCAGATGTTTGCTGCCTAGATCGTCTGTGTCAGCAGTGCCTCTAATAAAACCGGGTGGTCATCACGCGATGGTCGCTGGGACTACACTCCGCGGACACAGTCCACGAAGTACTGGCGTTTGCCATTCTCGACTTCGACGAGTCCGTGAATATCGGTGTCGAAGCCGGGGAACTTCTCGTTGAACATGCGGGCGAACTGCAGGTACTCGACGATCGTCTTGTTGAAACGCTCGCCAGGGATCAGCAGCGGGATCCCCGGGGGGTAAGGGGTGAGCAGGACAGCTGTGACGCGGCCCTCGAGCTTGTCGATCTCGACGCGATCGATCTCGCGGTGAGCCATCAAGTCGAAAGCGTCAGATGGCTTCATCGCGGGCTGGATGGTCGAGGTGTACATCTCTGTCGTCACGCGGGCGACATCGTGCTTCTTGTAGGTGTCGTGAATCTGTTGAGACAGATCTTTGAGCCCGATGCCCTCGTAACGCGGGTATTCCTTACAGAAGTCGGGCAGGATACGCCACAACGGCTGGTTCTTGTCGTAGTCGTCCTTGAACTGCTGCAGGGCACTCACCAGCGTGTTCCACCGGCCCTTGGTAATGCCGATGGTGAACATGATGAAGAACGAGTAGAGGCCCGTCTTCTCGACGATGACGCCGTGTTCGGCCAGATAGCGAGTGACGATCGAGGCCGGGATGCCGGTTTCGGCAAAGTCCCCGCGGACGTTGAGGCCGGGGGTGATGAGCGTCGCCTTGATCGGGTCGAGCATGTTGAAGCCTGGCACGATGTCGCCGAAGCCATGCCAGTCCTCGTCGGTACCCAGTATCCAGTCTTCCTGCTGGCCGATTCCCTCTTCGGTGAGGTGGTCGGGGCCCCAGACTTTGAACCACCAGCCAGCACCCCATTCGTCGTCGACCTTGCGCATCGCGCGGCGGAAGTTGATCGCTTCCATGATCGACTCTTCGACCAGTGCAGTGCCGCCGGGGGGCTCCATCATCGCCGCGGCCACGTCGCACGACGCGATGATCGCGTACTGCGGCGAGGTCGACGTGTGCATCAGGTACGCTTCGTTGAAAATGTTGCGATCGAGTTTCTGCGTCTCGGACTCCCGGACCAGAATCTGCGACGCCTGCGAAATCCCCGCCAGCAGCTTATGCGTGGAGTGGGTCGCGAAGATCATCGACTCTTTCGGTCGGGGGCGATCTGCTCCGATCGCATGCATGTCGCGATAGAAGGAGTGGAACGTCGCGTGCGGCAGCCAGGCCTCATCAAAGTGCAGCGTGCCAATCTTGCCGTCGAGCAGTTCCTTCAGCGTTTCAACGTTGTAGATAATCCCGTCGTAAGTGCTCTGCGTGATCGTCAGAATGCGGGGCTTCCGCTCGGGATGCCGCTTTTGAGCCGCAGCTGCGAAGGGGTTGGCCTCGATCTTCTTCTGGATCGATTCCGGGGTGAACTCGGAGAGCGGGATCGGTCCGATGATTCCCAGATGATTGCGGGTCGGCATCAGGAAGACCGGCACTGCTCCCGTCATGATGATCGAGTGCAGGACCGACTTATGGCAGTTACGGTCGACGACGACGATATCACCCGACGCGACCGTCGAGTGCCAGACCATCTTGTTCGAGGTCGATGTGCCGTTCGTGACGAAGTAGCAGTGGTCGGCACTGAAGATTCGAGCGGCATTGCGCTCCGACGCCGCCACCGGACCCGTATGGTCGAGCAGCTGGCCGAGTTCTTCGACCGCGTTGCACACGTCGGCCCGCAGCATGTTCTCGCCGAAGAACTGGTGGAACATCTGTCCCACGGGGCTCTTCAGGAACGCCACCCCCCCCGAGTGACCGGGACAGTGCCAGGAGTACGAACCGTCCTTGGCGTAGTGGATCAGCGCGCGAAAGAATGGGGGTGCGAGACCATCCGTGTAGGAAGTTGCTTCGCGGATGATATGCCGGGCCACGAACTCCGGTGTGTCCTCGAACATGTGAATGAAGCCATGCAGCTCCCTCAGAATATCGTTCGGGATATGGCTGGAAGTCCGCGTCTCCCCATACAGATAGATGGGGATGTGGGCGTTCTTGAAGCGGATTTCCTGAATGAATCCGCGCAGGTTGTTAATGGCCTTATCGGGATCACGTCCCTCGCCATTGGCGAGTTCCTCGTCGTCGATGGAGAGGATGAACGCCGAAGCACGGCTCTGTTGCTGAGCGAATTGCGACAGATCGCCGTAGCTCGTCGCACCGAGGACTTCCATTCCCTCGTCTTCGATGGCTTTGGCCAGGGCGCGAATCCCCGAACCGGATGTGTTTTCTGTACGAAAGTCCTCGTCAATAATGACGATCGGAAATCGAAACTTCATGGGGGCTGTCGCTCCGTCGGGGGCGGCTTGGCAAACCCGGGGAGGGCCAAATACACAAACCGTTGGTGCGGAAGACTACCAACCGGAGCGGGTCGTTTTCTAGTTCCAGCCGGTTTGAGGAGGGAAATATTCCGTCTCGCTGGCTGGGAGCCGCCTCCTGATCTGGCGTTGTGGGACAAACCCTGCGTGAGAAATTGAGAGATTTTCAATCGGTTTGGCCTGAATAAGTTGTGTGAAAATCTGGAGATGGGAATGAAAGGCGCGTCACAGCGAGTTCAACCGGCGAGCGATTCCGGACCCGTTCGTCGTCGTGACTGTGTGTGGCGAGCGTGTGCGGCGTTGTTACGATGAACTGTGTTGATTTCTGGGGGCGATCCATGGATCGTCCTGGATGGTCTTTCTGCAAGAACTGTTATTCATGAAACGATGCCTCTGCAGTTTGGGGACCCTGATTATCCTTGCCGCTGCCCTCGTTCAGGCTGGCGAGCCGGTCGAGCCGGTTTCGTTTGAGCATGCGGGCGTGGTGCAGAGCTGGAAGGCCTACCGGGATCGGCTCACCTTTGGTCGCGGGCAGACGCTCGCTCTGGTGGATGACGGTTGCAAGCTGTCGATGCCCGAATGGTCAACGCCGTTTGACGGGACGCCTAAGGTTCTGGTCTCCTACGACAGTGTGGATGGAGACAACGATCCCAAACACGAAGGGAAGGGTTACCACGGTTCGACGATCGGGGTTCCCTCGTCGCTGAACTACGACGGCAAGTGGGGCGTGGCCTACAACAACCAGGTGGCCGTGGTCCGTGGCCTGGAGTGCTGCCATTGTCATGTGTCCGACAGTGTGCCACTGGCGGCAGCGTTGCAGTGGGTGATAGACCACCATGAGAAGTACCACATTACGACTGTCAATCTGGCTCCGGTGGACGATCTGGCTCACGACAGCCCCGTCGCGACCGAGATCGATGTGAAGCTGACCAAACTTCGCGAACTGGGCATCTGGGTCAGTGCCCCGACCGGTAACCACGGATTCACGAACGGGATCTCGTGGCCTTCCTGTCAGCCGAACTGTATCGCCATAGGAGCTGTGACTCCGGGGCAGGATATGGTGTCGCAAGATCGACACGCCAAGGTTGATCTCGTGGTCCCCGCGAGCGCGACCAGCTCGTCGAATGCCATCGTCTGCGGTGGGGTGATGCTGCTGCGGGAAGCGATCGAGAAAACCGACTATGACTGGAAAACCGATGGCCAGAACCTGCCCGAGGCGATGCTGGCCATCCTGCAGAAGACCGGCAAGGTGGTCGAGGACACTGGCTCGCAGCGCAACTATCGGAGACTCGACCTCAAGGCGGCGCTTGACTATGTCTTCACAAATGCGGGGAATACCAACCCCTGATGTCGAGCCGTCCCGATGTGGTTGAACTGAATCTTCGGAGCAGAGACTCATGCACTATTTTCGGCTCGGCGTATGGACTCTTGTCGTTGGTGCGGTGCTGATTGGTATGACTCTGGTCCGCGCGGGAGAGCGGGCTGTTGAGAATCCGGTCGACACCTCGACGGGCGACCGGCTCGTCGCGGAGTATTTCCGCCTGGAAACCGAACGTCTGGCGGCGAAGACCCTGGCTGATGTCCAGACTCTGACTGACTGGGAAGTCAAACGTCCCGAACTACAACGACAGCTGTTTGAGATGCTGGGGCTTGATCCTTTACCGCCGAAGACCGACCTGCAACCCGTCATCACAGGAAAGACCGAGCACGAAGAGTTCACCGTCGAGAAGCTGCATTTTCAGTCGTCACCAGGGCTCTACGTCACGGGGAATCTTTATCTGCCGAAGAACGCAACCGGACCACTGCCGACGGTCTTTTATGTCTGTGGTCACGCTGTTGTTAAGAAGGACGGCGTCTCATTCGGAAATAAGGTTGGCTACCAGCATCATGGCGGGTGGTATGCTCGCAACGGGTACGCCTGCCTGTCGATCGACACTCTCCAGCTGGGCGAGATTGAGGGGATTCACCACGGCACCCATCGCGAGGGGATGTGGTGGTGGCAGGCCCGTGGCTATACCCCGGCGGGTGTCGAGGCGTGGAACTGTATCCGGGCTCTCGACTATCTGGAAACACGGTCCGAAGTCGACAAGAACCGAATTGGGGTTTGTGGTCGTTCAGGTGGTGGGGCTTACAGCTGGTGGATCGCCGCGCTCGACGAACGCATCAAGGTCGCCGTCCCCGTCGCCGGGATCACGACGCTGAAGAACCATGTTGTCGACGGCTGTATAGAGGGCCACTGCGACTGCATGTTCCAGACGAACACTTACGGGTGGGATTACGCAACGGTCGCAGCTCTGGTCGCCCCACGCCCGCTGCTGATCGCGAATACCGACAAGGACGGAATATTTCCCCTCGACGGAGTGGTGCAGGTGCATTCGCAGGTCCGTAGGATTTACGAGCTCTACGGCAAGCCAGCGCA
>QWOR01000265.1 GCA_003669575.1 Planctomycetota bacterium
CTCAGCCCGCAATTCCGGCAGATCCGAGGCAAGGACGCCCCTCGCGAGGAGTAATGTCGGACTGCTCTGCTTCTCACCAACCCGAAGCGTCAGCGAGGGCGAGCGTCGTTGGGCTTCTCGATAGTTCTAAGAACAATAGAGAAGCCTCTGCACCTCAAGTAAGCGCCCTTGCTCGCTAGCCGTCGGCTCAGCTCTCCGCACGGCGACAAGTCCCGGCGGATGGCACCATTCTGCTCATCCGCCTCGCTGCAATGGCCTCACCCACTTGCGCCACACAAGGGCCTGGACTCCCACCAGGACCACCAGCACTCCCGCTGCAAACAGATACGGAACCCGGAAATTCCCGGTCGAGCCGAGGTACCCGCCCAGTGTTGTCCCGACGGCCATCCCGGAGGCCAGTGTCGCTTCATGCACTCCGGCAGCCCAGGCCCGGTTTTCATCCGAGCTGCCGAGCGTCGCGTAATACAATCCTGAGAAGTAGTTGTAGCCTACCATCTGACCAAGCAGGACCAGCCCGCCCAGCAGCATGGCAGCCGAAGTCGACTGAGAAATCACCACCAGCCCGATGGCCGCTAGCAGCTGCGAAAGCACCGACACCCTGAAGCGGAAGTGCCAGAAGTGCGAAGCATGCAGCAATAGATAAGTCGAGATAATCGCCACCCGCCAACCGGCCAACAGCTGTCCATGTCGATCGGCCGGCACCCCAATATTCACAGCCAGATCGGGCAGCAGATGCACGACCATGCTGCCACCGAACATCCCTCCCAGATTGGCAATCCAGCCCACGCGTTTGAAGTTCGTCGCCAGAACCGTCTCTCGGGTCGCCGGAGCTGCCTCAGAGATCTCGGTAACCTGTGTGACTGTCTTCACATGAGCGGAGGCAAACCACGCGACGACGAGATTGATCACTCCTGCAAGGAGCGAAATTCCGAACGTCCACGACGCTCCCCACTTTGAAAAGATCTCGCCGGCTGACAGCTGCCCGCACAGCATGCCGAAATTCCACGAGATGCAGTACAGGATCAGAGTGCGACTGACGCTGTGTGACTGTGAGTGCTTGACCTCGCCTTGGTTGAGCCAGCCGACGAGCGGTGGGTAGAGCGCGCCAATCCCGATCCCCAGGAGCCAGTAGAGCGGCAGGAACCACTTACTCTCCGGGTTCCCCGCCCAGCAGGAGATGATGCTGATCACCATCAGGCCCGCCCCGCTGAGAAACACCTTGCGGGCATCCCACTGATTGGCGAGCCATCCGCCGAGAATGCTGCCGACGCCCGCACAGAACGACACCCCGGCCCCTACGACGCCCAGGTACCATGCCTGAGCCTGTTGCTCAGCCAGGCCGCGTGACACCGCAAAGATCACCATGAAACCGGCCAGGTCGGTCAACCAGCAGTTCAGGTACAGCAGAAAGCGCAAGCGATGACTCCCGTGAAGTTGATTCAGAACCCGTTCACCAGAGCCCGCAGCTGGGTGAGCTGACGCACCAGCTTCGGAATCTCACTGAGCGGTACCTGATTCGGGCCATCGCTCAACGCCTGGCTCGGATCGGGATGGGTCTCCAGAAACACCGCATCGGCTCCACAAGCCACAGCCGCCCGTGCGAGCCACGGAACCATCTCGCGATTCCCCCCCGTGGTACTGCCGCCCGGACGCTGCACGCTGTGCGTCGCATCAAAACAGACGGGCGTCCCGAGCGTATGCATGATCGGGATCGATTGCATGTCATTCACCAGACGCCCATACCCGAACATCGTGCCCCGCTCAGTGAGGATGACATCAGGGCACCCGGTCTCCTCACATTTGCGGACTGCGTGCTGCATATCTTCGGGAGCGACGAACTGTGGTTTCTTGATATTCACCACGCACTTCCCCAGCACAGCCGCCTCAGCCACTGCGGTAACGAGGTCTGTCTGCCTCGCCAGAAACGCCGGGATCTGCAGGATGCGACAGACCTGGGCCACCGGTGCGGCCTGATCAGGAGTGTGTACATCGGTCGTCACCGGCAGCCCTGTCTGCTTCGCTGCCCGAGCGAGAATCTCCAGTCCTTTTTCCAGTCCCGGTCCGCGAAAGCTGTCGATGCTCGTTCGATTCGCCTTGTCAAAGCTGGCCTTGAAGACCAGTTGGACCCCATCGCGTGCTGACAGCTCAGCCAGTTCGCCACCGACCTGGCGGATCAGCTCTTCACTCTCGATCACACACGGGCCAATGATGAACAACAGCGGTTGACCAGGACCACACAGATAACGGTCCACATGGACGGGGTTGTTGATCACGAGAGACTCCTTTCACAAACCAGGTCACGTCATCGTATGCGACAGGCGTCCAATCTCACCGACCAGATTCGCCACTGCAGTGGTCGTAATTGTCGACTGACGATTTCCCGCCTCGCACGCCGCCCCGCGCACGGCAATCACATCGGGCCGACACGGCAACAATTGCGGAAGGTCACCAGCCTCAACCCGCCCGGCAAACGCCACAGCCAGCTGATGAGCGTGGGCATCACTCACAAGTGCTCGCAGCTCGGTCACCGGTATCAAATCGACCAGCCGACCGCTCGACTTGTCGAACGTATCGATCAGCAGTGCCCGACAACCGTCCTTGATGGCTGCCGTCAGTACTTCACGCACAGTGGGCGAGCTGGCGCGATCGGCATCAGCATAAGCCACCGCCACCCAGTCGAGTTCCTTGCCACGCAGTACATCGAACTCGGACCGCACCTGGCGCCAGAGTTCACGCCAATGACGCTCTCTGGCCAGACCAGCCAGCCCGAGCTTGGCGTATTGCAGATGCGGCGGCAGTGACGGCATCGGAGCACGTTGCCAGTCGAGGACCTCACCCAGCGCAGCGCTGATCGCGACGGGCGACGCCGAACGGGCAGCCACGCAGATCTGATAAATCTCAACCAGCCCTGCCATCCCGAGCGGTCCGTGGGACGGCTCCTTGATGTCGAGAATCCCCGCACCGCCATTCAAGGCATCGATCGCCTCTTGCGGAGTTCGAACACTCACCAGCAATTGCGGTGGCTGCGGCAGATCGGAAACATCTCCCAGAATCGGGAGGCTCAGCGAAGACATCAGAGGGCGGGTCCCAGCAGTGAGGATTGAGCAGTGGACGCAGTGTGACATATCGCCCCCAGCCACGGAATGCTCGCCCTCTCATAATGAAAGACAGGCCATCATCCCCCCAGCACTGAACTCCCACGCCCTCCTTCCGAGTCTTCATCGCGTGCGATAGAGTGAGCTGTCTCCTGTTCAGGATGCTCCTATGACGACCACGCAAGCCATTGATGACCTGCAGACCCGCATTCGCTCCGGGTATCCCGTGTTATGGTTGCGGACTTACGAAGAGGACCGCTGGGAAACCTTGCTGGCGTCGCTGGCGGAGGAGATAGAACGAGGTGTCGTGACATGGACTTCGACCGAAGGCGCATCACCCACGATCCGTAACGAACCCTGCCAGGACCTGGACCAGTTCCTGCAATCAATCGACAATTACCCCGAGGACCACCTCTTCCTGCTCAAAGATGTCCACCTGAGCCTGTCCAACCCGCAGGTCATTCGCCGGATGCGGGACCTGATCCCGGTGCTGGCCAGACGACGGCAGACAATCCTCTGCATCGGCCCGGTCGAGCAGATTCCCATCGAGTGGATGAAAGATGTCACCTTGATCGAGATGCCGATCCCCGGCCTCGATGAAATGCGGGAGGAACTCACCACAGTCCTCGAAGAGCAAGACCCACCGCTTGAACTCGACAATCGTCAGGAAGAGCATATGGCCAAGGCGGTCCTCGGGCTCACCGCTCGCGAAGCCCGCAAGGCATTCGCTCGCTCACTTCAGGGGCGACAAGTCGTCGATGACGAGGTCTATGCAGCTCTGGTCGCGGAGAAACGTCATATGGTCCAGGGGTCTGACCTGCTGGAGTTCTTCGATCTTGAAGAAGGCGTCAGCGACATCGGCGGACTCGACAGCCTGAAGGACTGGCTCAAACAACGTGCCGAAGCCTTCAGCTCCGATGCCCAGGCCAGGGGCATCTCTTACCCCAAGGGCGTGCTGCTCGTCGGTGTGCAAGGCTGCGGAAAAAGTCTGAGTGCGAAGGCGATCGCCCGTGTGCTCGGCTTTCCGCTCGTCCGCATGGACCTGTCGAATCTGCTCGATTCGACTCGGGGTACCTCGGAGCAGAACCTGCGTGATGTGCTGAGGCTGGTCGAAACCATTTCTCCCTCGGTGTTGT
This sequence comes from Planctomycetota bacterium, assembly GCA_003669575.1. Lineage (GTDB taxonomy): Bacteria > Planctomycetota > Planctomycetia > Planctomycetales > Planctomycetaceae > TH-plancto1. The sequence continues at coordinate 4,232 of QWOR01000265.1, forward strand.
GGCTGGAAGAAATTGACAAAGCGTTTGCCGGCTTCGACAACGACACGGAAACCGACCCCACGATTGCGCGACTGGTCGGACGCTTCCTGACCTGGCTGCAGGAACACACCTCGCCGGTGTTCGTGGTGGCGACCGCGAATAACATCTCGCGACTGCCACCGGAACTGCTCCGACGTGGTCGCTTTGACGAGATCTTTTTCATCGACCTGCCGAACTATTACGAGCGGCAATCGATCTTCCACATCCATCTGAAACGACGTGGCTGGAAGCCAGAGAAATTCGACCTGCCCAGACTTTCCGACCTGACCGAGGGCTATAGCGGCTCGGAGATCGAGACGATCGTCAACTCAGCCATCATCGAGACCTACAGCTCGGGCAACATGCTGACCGAAGCCGATCTCATCGTGCAGCAGGAGTTACTCGTCCCGCTGGCCCGCACGATGGAGGACCAGATCTTCAACCTGCGGGAATGGGCTCGTACCCGCTGCCGTGCTGCCACACCCGACAGCCGCGTGCAACAGATCATGGAGGAGGAAGAACGCCGGGGAGAAACCAGCACCTCCGATGGCAGTCGCGAAACTCCCAAACTCAAGTGGGTGGAGCTCGCCGAGCATGGCCAGTTCGCAGCTGCGATCATCGAATACGTGCGATTTCACGACAACACGTCGTGGGATGCACTGCTGAGAGACTTCGCAGAATACACGACAACGGCGGGGGAATTTGGGCTGGTCCTGCGACACGACACAAAGATCGTCGTCTGGACCCGCATGAGCATGGAGTTCGCGGACTGGATCTCTGACTTCATCGCCAAGAAGCTGATCTTCCTGACCCCGTCCGATCAGGAGAAATACCAAGGCACCAAGCACCCTGTCCTGCCCGAGATTACAGCTGTCCCCGAGACCAAGCTCGGCAAGCCACACTGGATGCCGCTCACCCTGCGTCTTGTCCCTCCCCGAGGAGGCAGCGGCCCCCTCGCCCGCGTCGCCCGCATTCGCCTGGGACGAGGGTAGCGTCTACTCTGCCATCAGCCCTTTCACGAATGCCTCCGGGGGAATCTCTTTCCCCGTGATCGCCTTGAACTGGGCATTCAGCTGATCGACATACACCGCCTGCGGTTCCACGACACGGCAACCGCGTTCGCGGGCCTCGACGAACAATGCGTGTTCACGAGGTGGATCAGAGACATCCAGAACCGTGTGATTCGTGCGGAAGACCGATGGGTTCACGTTCCCCGCGTGCTGGCCGCATTCCAGATTTCGGTCGGCGATCACCACGACATCCGCCAGCGTTTCATACAGCTTGGCGTACGGTACCATTCGGCAGTCGTTGGCGCTGGCGATCAGCTGCGATTCCTTGTCCTTGGGGCCACAGACACTGACCATGCCCTTGCGGTGACTGACTCCATAGACCATCGACTGGGCCATTCCGCCATTGCCCAGTACCAGCACGTTGTGTCGCTCCAGCGGCCGTTTGGAATCTCCACCCAGCGCATTCTCGAGAGCCTTGAGCCCACTCCGCCACAGCGTGTTGTACCCGTGCCAGCCATCGTCCAGTCGCAACAACAGGTCGATGTATTCGCTCTGGGCATCGAGCTTGTCGATGTGCTCGGCCAGCGGCAACAGCCGTTGCCCGTTCCCCTCGCTCACGAGGATCGCTTTCACCTTGAGCACATCCAGCATTTTCTTGAGCATCTTCACATCGCCCAGTTCGATGGGCAGACAGCGGACATTGGCTCCAATCTGCTTGAAGGCTGCGTTAAGGATGCGGGTCGTGATCGTCTGAGTCTCACCAAACCCCGCGATGGCGATGAACACCGTGTGCTTGTCGATTTCGCGACAGGAATAGGTCTCGTCGAGTTCAAACACCGTCGCCTGCCCGGGGAAGGCTTCGAGCCCATGCTCAAGGGCCGCGTAGATCCACGGTGAACCATACTTCTGCCCGAGCAGAGAGAACGTCAGGTCGGCCCGCCCCAGCCCCATCCCCACGATCGGGAGGCGGCGTTTCGAACTCACTGCCACCAGCAGCGGCCACGCATCATCGAGCGTCGGCGTCGGCCAGGTGAACTTCACAATGTCGGCATTCGCCTTAACCGCCTCATCAAAGATTGCATCGATGTCAGTTTCGGGACGGTCCATCCGCGTGAAGCTGATGACGCGCTGAGTCTTCCCGAACCGCGGGATCTTCGGAGCGATGTCGAGATCGAGTTCGACATACGCGGGCCCCGCCACGATCGCCTGTCGCAGGAGGGTCATACGTTCCAGCTCGCTCCCCTCGAACTTCCCACCGTCCTCTTTCCGGCGACATGACACGATGATCGGCTTGTCGAACCCCTCGATCAGATCTTTGACATCGGGCTCCTTGATCAGATGATCGAGAGCCAGCTCGACCACATCGGCAAATCGACAGGCATTCAGAATGTCGACCTTGGCCAGGGTTCGAGATGTCGGGGCCACGGTGATGCAAATCATGGGAGTCCGCCTGAGCATGCGATTCGACACACAGCCGCCACTTCAGATGGGCGTTACCGCGTCCCTCGATAATCGCAAACGGAAAGCCGATTTGCCACCAGGATTAATAAAACGATTAACAAAACAAAGTGACAACCTTGCGGGTCGATTCAGATCGCTGAGGGGCGACGAGTCATTCGCACACCCAGAGCCACACACAACACTGCAAATCCCAGGCTCACGGCCAGACTCACTGGCAGTGACGGCAACCCCACGGCGGCATCACTTCGACCGATTACATGACGCAACGCCGACAACCCGTATGACAGCGGATTAACCGCCACCACCCAGCTGAGCCACTTGCTGCCGCCGGGCGGAAAGAACGCACCAGACAGGAGCCACATCGGCATCAGCAGAACACTCATAATCCCGTGGAAGCCCTGCACCGAGTCGATCTTCCACGCAAAGAGAAACCCCAGCCCCGCCATCCCCAGCCCGGTCAGGAACAGCACACCGATCATCGCCAACGTCTGACCGATAGAAAAACCCAGCGGCATTTCCGGAGCCAGTCCGATGTACTGCAGCAGCGGAGCGGACCAGAGGAACAGCAACGCCTGAACCAGTGCGAGTGACGCACCGCCAAAGAGCTTACCGAGGACGAGCGACACTCGCGGCACGGGAGCCGCCAGCACCCCCTGCAGGAACCCCTCGTTACGATCCTGAATCACCGAGATCGACGAGAAGATCGACGTGAACAGCACGATCATCAGCGCCGCCCCGGGCAGGAAGTACTCCTGAAACGACACGCTGCCGCCCGACGCAGCTGCCATGCGGAACGAGCCGCTGAGCCCGGCTCCGAACAGCACCCAGAAGATGACCGGCTGGGCGAGAGCCCCCACCACGCGTGACCGCTGGCGAAAGAATCGCACGAATTCCCGCTCAACCAGCATCGAGATCGGTAGACCATATCTCGCCATGAACCCGGGACGAGGACTCTGCGTCGTGTTCTGGCTCATCACACAAGTCCCCGCAATTTCTGACTGAATACTGACGACTGACAACTCAACACTCTAAACCTTGCCTTCGTCCCAGAATCGATGCCCGGTCGCTCGAATGAAGACATCTTCCAGCGTCGGCTTGCCAAGCGTGATCGAACGGATCTCTGGAGAAAACTCTTTGGTCAATCGATGGACCAGCTCAGCCCCCTCGGGAGCCTCAATCCGCAGCTGGGTTTCAAACAGCTGAGGGGTGATATGGAGAGTCGATGTGATTTTTTGCGAGAGCGAAGCGGCCCGCGCGGAGTCGAACGCCTGGATCGTGATGCAATCGCCGCCGATCTTTGAACGCAATTCATCGGGCGTCCCCATCGCTGCCAGCTTGCCGTGATCGAGGATCACCAGGCGGTCGCACTTCTCGGCTTCTTCCATCAGATGAGTCGTCACCAGCACGGTCACGCCCGACTCGGCCCGCAGTGTCTGCAGAGCCTGCCACAGGTCAAACCTCGCCCCGGGATCGAGCCCGGTACTCGGCTCGTCGAGCAACAGCACACGCGGGTTGTGGAGCAGGCTCTTGGCGATCTCGACCCGCCGCTTTAATCCGCCCGACAGAGTCTGCACCAGATCGTTCGCACGGTCGCTGATCTGGAACCGCTCCATCTGAGCAGCGACCCGCTTCCGCAGATCTGTCCCCGAAAGGCCGTAGAGCCGCCCCTGGTACACGATGTTCTCGCGCACAGTCAGCTTGATGTCGACGCTGGGAGACTGAAACGTCACACCGATCGACTGCCGCACTTCGTCGGCCTGTTTCGTGACATCAAAACCGACGATCGACAGCTGCCCTGACTGAACCGGCATTAACGTCGACAACAGCTTGAACAGCGAGGTCTTACCGCCGCCGTTGGGGCCCAGCAACCCGAAGATCTCACCGGCTCTCACGTCGAACGACAGCTGATCGAGAGCCACTCGCTCGCCATACTTGTGCGAAACAGAGTCAATCAGGATAGCGGGAGAGACGGACATTCATTGAGGCCAATGGCGAAGGGCCGCAGGCCAGGTGGCCGGAACCGAAATCATGCCTGCCGAAAATCCGACAGGCTGAGGATTCAGTGTCCGTGGCCGTGGTCAGCGGCCGGAGCTGGGACTGCGGGTGCGTCCTGGTGGACCTGAGGAACATCGGGAGTGTAATAGTGCAACGCGATGTCGGGAGTGAGAGCGACCATCAGACCAATGGCCAGAATCGTTGTCGGCAGCAGAATGATGAACTTCCAGTTGCCTTCGAATTTCAGATGCATGAAGTACGTCAGTACGAACATTGCCTTGGCGACGGCCACTGAAATCACCAGAAAGACGATCACCCAGCGAAGTGACTGGCTCTCGAACAGATCGAGCAGAATCGAGATCCCGGTACAGACGCACAGAGCGATGAAGATCGCGAAGTAGTTCACGTGCGGGTGTGCATCATGACCGGCGTGGGCAGCCACAGCGTTCGGAGCAGCAGGTTCGTGGGACATGTTCGGGACTTTCTCACTCACGCGGAACGACACTCTTCAATCGACAATCAATTCACACCGCAGGCAATTGGAATCATCCAGCTGCGCCGCGTCCTCGTCACACAGCTCGCATCAGTCCAGGCAGGATGTAGAGCAGCGGGAAGAGGAAGATCCACACGAGGTCCACAAAGTGCCAGTACAGACCGGCGTTCTCCATGAAGTCGCTCCAGGTTTCGTTCAGTGCACTCCCCTGCATCAGCAGCCAGGCAAACATCGTCATGCCCACCAGCACGTGAATCGCATGGAAGGCCGTCATCAGGAAGTAACAGCTGGCGAACAGGTTTCCGTACGGCATCACGAACGGGTGGTGAATCTCATGCCCCAGATCAATCACTTCGGCGGGGATCACGGCGGTCACAAGATTGTCCGGGGCGATGCTGACAGTTTCGCCGGTGTGGGCCTTCAGCGTGAAGGGCTGCTTCGCCTTATAGGCCTCAATCTGGCTGTCTTCGAGCGTGCCAGCCACATGGGTCAGATCTCGACCGTCCGCAGCCTTAAGGACTGGTGCCTTCGTATCGACGATGATCGTGTGGGCGTAGCCGGTTTCCAGACGCTCCTCGACATCCTTCAGTGTCAGCTTGTTGCCTGACACTTCAGTACGCAGGCGGTTGAATTCTTCGTTCCACCCCTGCCACGCGCGGTAGGTCCGCTGCTCTGCCGATTCGGCCTCACCAGCCTTGGGCTCGGTGATCTTCTGATTCAATGCTGCCTGCTTCTCGTAGGGCTTTTCGGTGCCGGGGATCAGTGAATCCAGTTCACGCTCCACGGCAGTCTTCATCGCCTTAACGACATTGTCCATCGCCTGGAAATCATCCTCGGCGATCTTTCCGGGGAGGATGTTGTGGTCGAACTTGCCCTTGTACTCGTAAGTCTTGATCCCGAGGAACACAAAGGCCAGAACCATCGTCATGATGAGGAATTTGCGAGCCTTGGCAAAATCCCGGAGCCCCATCGCCTCGTGAGCGACCACCACAAAGTAGCTCGACAGAATCAGCACGAATGTGTTGATGCCGCCAGCTGCAATGTTGATGTGCGTCTGGTGCGTGTCGGTCGGCCAGCCCGGCGAACCGAAGAAGCAGACGATGTACGTTCCAATGAACGCCGTGAAAAACATGATTTCGGTGCCGAGGAACAGCCACATCCCGAGCTTGGCGCGCGAGATCGGAATCCCCATTTTCACCGAAGTTGTGCCGTGCGTTTGTGCCATGTCTGCTGCGAACCCTTCAGCCTCTCCACTCGTGTGGATCAGCTCGTTACAAACTGTCGACGAGCCCTAGCTCAGCAACCGCCAATGATCCAAAGTCAGAACCGCCAGGAGCGTGGGCAAGTACAGGAACGACGCCCACAACACCCTGCGAGCCGAAGCGTCGTCACCCCGTCGTGCGAATCCAATCGAACTCCAGAGGTAACCGGCTCCCAGCCCAATCGCCGTGAGGAAGTAGAAGTCGCCCGCCAATCCCACGAACCTGGGCATCAGGCTCGCCGGAATCAGTGCGGCTCCGTACACCACAGCCAACAAACCAATTCCACGTCCACCCAGACGCGGCATCATCTTGAGTCCCGCATTGGCATACTGATTTCGCAGCAGCCAGGCGATCGCGAGAAAATGGGGGAACTGCCACAGGAACAACAATACGAAGAGCGAAAACGCTCCCGCATCCAGTTCACCGCCCGCAGCTGTCCAACCCAGTACCGGAGGCAAAGCCCCCGGAACCGCCCCCACCACGGTCGCCAGCGAAGTCCAGCGTTTCAAAGGCGTGTACAAGCCCACATAGCTGAGCAGCGTCGACGCCCCCAGCAGGCAGGTGAGAGAATTGACATGCAGTGCCAGCCAGACCAGGCCAGCGGTCCCGGCCAGCAATCCGAAGACCAGTGCCTCACCCGACGAGACTCGCCCGGTTGGCAGGGGTCGCACAGCGGTGCGTTCCATCCGCTGATCGGTTTCCCGCTCAATGAACTGGTTCAGCACGCTACAGGCGACAGCCACCAGCCCCACGCCCAGCAAGGTGTGCAGCAGCAGCGAGACATTCCACACACCGCGGCTGCCGACAAAGAAGCCAATTGCCACGGTGTAGAGGCCAACGACAGCAATTCGCGGCTTGCATAGCTCAACGAAATCGCGAACGCGAGGAGTTGACCGTTCGCTGGCCAGGGCCGAATCAATCGCGAGTGTATTGGTCAGGTCAGGAGCTGCGATGCTCATACCGCACCTCCCGCCAGGCTTTGTGATGACACAGTGGATTCAGATGCACTCGGCTTCGCGACCGCATGCACGCGGAAAACGCGAGCTGTGTACACGACGGACACCATGAACGTCAGAATGCCAACCAGTGCGTGAGCAGTCCGCACCGAAACTTGTTCAATCGAGTCGGCCACTGCCACATAACCCGTCGCGGCATGGCCAAACTTCAACACCCACGCGCCGAGACCAAGCAGGACCTGCACGACCGTAATCACTGCCAGCATGGCGCCGCCGCGACGAATCCAGGTGACACCGCTCGTCATCGCCAGCCAGGCGTTGGCCAGCAGGAGACCGAGAACGACGAATCCCATCGCGAGGTGCTCGTGCAGCCCCGAACCATGGTGGCGGATCAATCCGCCGAGGAAGTACTGGAAGGCAATCGCAGCCACGCTCAGCAGTGCAAACGGACGCAAATGCTCCACATCGGCAGTCGGCGAATCCTGCCCGGCATCGATCCAGGACCGGCTCAGCATCGTGGTCACGATCGCCATACCGGAGAAGACCACAGCTGCGAAGGCTCCGTGGACCTGCGCCAGATCGAAGTTGTCCCGCAGAACTCGCAGCCCGCCAAGCAGTCCCTGACAGATCACGCCAAGGAGAATCCCGATCGAGGCAAGCCGCACCGAGCGACGGGTTTCGTACTTATGAGTCAGCACCACGAGGGCGATCGACCACATCCCGATAAGCATGCCCGCCAACCGGTGGCCGTGTTCCATGAACTTGTCCCAGTCACGGGCAAAGTCACTCAACCAAGGGTAGGTCACCATGAACTGACCATCAGAGGTCGGCCAGTCTCGAAACGCCATCCCGGCCTTCATCGATGTCGTCAGCGTTCCGAACACAAGCGTCACGATCGCGACGCACACAGTCGTGGCGGCGAATCGGTGAAGCCAGGGTCGGTAACGAACGTCGGACATGAATCTTCTTCAGAAGGTAGCGGTCAACGAGGCTGAGTAAGCCCACACAGAGTCAGTGAGCTGCCACTGTCGCAGGACCTTCACCACGCTTCGCAGGCGGATCAGTCTGCAGCCAGAAGTCTTCCGAGTGTTTCGGATCGGAGTATTCGTACGGTCCACGGTGGCAGATCGGAACTGACTCGAAGTTACCATGGCCTGGAGGAGATGGAGCAGTCCATTCGAGACCATTCGCGTTCCAGGGGTTACGCCCGCACTTCGGTCCGAATTGACGGCTGTAGAAGAAATTGAACAGCAGGATGAACTGGCTGAATCCCATCAGGATCGCACAGCAGGTCATGAACTGGTTCATCGGCAGCAGATGTTCGAGGTAGGGGTGCAGGTAGGGGTCGGCATACCGACGAGGCATCCCCGAGACGCCCAGCAGGTGCATCGGGAAGAAGGTCCCGTTGAACCCGATGAAGGTCAGGAAGAAGTGCAGCTTGCCGAGCTTCTCGTTCATCAACCGGCCATACATCTTCGGGAACCAGAACACGATTCCGGCAAAGCAACCGAACAGCGTTGCTCCGAACAGCACGTAGTGGAAGTGAGCAACGATGAAGTAGGTGTCGTGGATGTAGATGTCGACCGGCACAGCGGCCATGAAGATCCCTGACAGTCCACCGACGATGAACATCGACACGAACGCGATGCAGTTCAGCATGACCGTGTTGAAGACCAGCCGTCCGCCCCACATCGTGCCGATCCAGTTGAACACCTTCACGGCGGAGGGCAGTGCGATCATCACGGTCGACACCATGAAGGTCATGCCCAGTGCGGGGTTCATACCCGACGTGAACATGTGATGTCCCCAAACGATGAATCCGAGACCAGCGATCGCAGCCATCGAGTAGACCATCGGTTTGTAACCGAAGATCGGCTTGCGGCTCATGCAGGCCAGCATGTCACTGACCATGCCCATCGCGGGGAGCAGCATGATGTACACAGCGGGGTGCGAGTAGAACCAGAACAGATGTTGCCACAGCAGCGGCTGTCCACCACCCACGGTCGGATCAGTGTCGTTGACCACGATGCCCGAGGGGATGAAGAAGCAGGTGCCCAGCATCCGGTCAGCCACCAGCATGAAACCGGCAGCGGTCAGGACGGGGAGTGCAAACGACTGGAGGATCGCGGTAATGAACATCGCCCAGATCGTCAGCGGCATGCGGAACAGGGTCATTCCTGGAGCACGCATGTTGATGATCGTGGTCATGTAGTTGATCGATCCCATCATCGAGGAGAACCCGACGAAGGTCAGACCGAACAGCCACCACGTTTGAGCCGTTCCAGAACCAGGAGCAGCTTCCGGCAGTGCCGACAGCAGTGGATAAGAGGTCCAGCCTCCGGCAGCTCCATAACCAGCAGACAGGAAAGAAGCTCCAAAGCAGAAGATCGCAGGCCACATGAACCAGTAGCTGAGCATGTTGAGGATCGGGAACGCCATATCGTCCGCACCGATCATCAGTGGGATCAGGAAGTTCCCGAACGCACCGGCCAGAATCGGGATGATCACCAGGAAGATCATGACCGATGCATGCATCGTGACGAGCATCGTGTAGAACTCAGGAGGAATCTGACCTCCCTGAGCAGGGAACAGTTGGCCGAAGATCGGCATGGCTTCCCAGCGGAAGGCCAGCTGCCAGCGGACGCCCAGTGCCAGGGCTCCCCCGACCATGAGCATCAGCAGAGTGGTGATCAGGAATTGCTTCCCGATCATCTTGTGGTCGGTGGAGAATACGTAAGTCGAAATGAACGACCCGTGATGACCATGGCCATGACCATGATCGTCGGCATGGCCGTGACCACCTGTGGTGACGATTGCGGGATCCACTGTACTCATGACTCACTCCGCTGTTCCGTCAGGTGACGGCTGCATGCGAACTCACTTCGCGTGGCCTCCTGAATTGAAGACCACTCACAAACTCGACTCACGACTTACTCTGCTGCAGATGCCACGGGGGCACCTTCTGCGGGAGTCTCAGGGACGCCATCGTAGTTCTGAGACTTCGTCAGATTCTGGAGGAACTCCAGGTACTTGTCTTCGGTTTCGGCGACCATCCGAGCCTTCATCTTGTAGTGACCCCAGCCGCACAGTTCAGCGCACAGCAGGGTGTAGTCACCGCTCTTGCTGGCCTTGAACCACACGGGGATATCGAGGCCAGGCACCGCGTCCTGTTTGACCCGCAGTTCGGGCAGGAAGAACGAGTGCTGCACGTCCTGAGTTTCCAGAATGATCATCACAGCCTTACCGACGACGGCATGCAGATCGTTGACCGTGTACAGGTCGGTCGGCTGAGGTTCAGGCATCAGAGGCAGAGGTTTGCCATCCGGCCCCAGACCGGGATAGCGAATCCGCCACTCGAACTGACGGGCGGTCACTTCCGCAATCGCACCCTGCTTCGTTTCCGACGGGAAGCTGTCCTTCACGCGGTACTGAGCCCAGACATCCATCTGATACAGAGCGATGAAGAGCAACACGCAGGCCGGGACGATCGTCCAGATCACTTCGAGATTGTGACTACCGTGCGAGTACCACGCCTTTTCGGTGTTCCCCTCATCGGTTGCAGCTGCCCCCTTGAACAACACGTAGCCCAGAGCGATCTGGGTGCCGACGAAGGTGGCAGTCGTGATGTACAGGATCATGTAGAAGAGGTCGTCAATCCGCTCGCCGAGCGGGCTGGCCGCCTTCATCCCGGTGGGCCCGGTGAAGGGGAACCACCACCCCATGGACGGAGCGATCCAGCACACGTAAAGTGCCAAGACCGGCCAGATCATGAAGAAGAGACACCAGAATCGTTTCACGATATTGATCCTTGCGGTGTGAATGATCTCGAATCCTATTCGAGACACATCGCATCAGTGTTGCAGTGAGGGTCAGTGAGCGGTGGTGGCCACAGGAGCGGGCTTGGTCGCCGGGCTGGCAGGAGCAACCCCGGTCCCCGGTGTCCGAAGCTCGTGTGGCAGTTCCAGGACATAGTTCACGATGTCCCACTTCTGCTGTTCAGTCAACTTGGCACCGAAGGCAGGCATCGGTGTCCCCTTGATCCCCGCTTCGATCCGGGCATAGATGTCGATCGGACGACGTCCACCTCGGTACATGCCCAGACGCAGGTTACGTGGCTTGAGCTTGTTTCCCCAGGTGTCGTACAGACCGGGCTCCACATTGTCCTTGCCGGTGTCGGTGTTTTTGGTGACCGAGTAGGTCTGAACACCGTCGCCCAGGCCAGACTCTCCGTGGCAGGCCACGCAGTTCAGGTTGCCGGACAGATAGAGTTCCCGACCGCGCTTGATTGACTCTTCGTCGCTGGCATTCCGCTTTTCCTTCGGCACGATCACCGCGTCTTCGGCCTGGGCACTCACCCAGTCGGCGATCATCTTCTCGTTCCGCTGATTGACTTCTTCGTCGATCTCGCCTTCCTTAACGCGGGTGACGAACTCTTCGATCACCTTCTCTTGGGTTTCGCCGTCCTTGATGCGATTCGCGACGCTCGCGTCTGAATAGTCGGAGGCCAGAAGGTTGTTCATCTGGAACTCGCTCTCACCCCGCATCGCGAGGAAGAGCACGTACTCGATGATGGCGTGAGACTCTTCCGGCTTCAGCAGCTTGAAAGAGGGCATGTACGTCCCGGGAATTCCGTCTTCGATCACGCGGGCCAAGTCACTGCGATGGGCCTTCATGCCTTCTTTGGTCGAAGTAAACTTGAAGAGCCCCTTGCGGTAGTCACGCGGACGAACGTTCAGATAGGGAGCAGTCGGTCCCTGGCCATCTCCCGCCACACCATGGCAGTGCTGGCAGTGTTCGGCATAGAGCAGACGGCCATGCGTCAGTGTTTGGCCAGGACCAATGACAATCTTGTCACCCGCTTTGGGGGCAGCTGGGGGAGCTGCAACCAGCGAAAGCAGATTCTTGTCCTTGGTGAAAGCTTCGACGGTGACCGGGGCACTGCCGCGGGGCATTATTGTGCCGCCCACCCAGACCACTTCGGTGCCCGGCTCGATCGGGCGAGAGGCGCCGGAAATATCGACAACAAGGCTGTTGTCCTTCGATCCCTCGCCGACCGTCGCCAGGGCGGTGTGGGCCTGAATCGGCAACTTGTCCCAGACACGAATCTTGTGGGGAGTTCCGAACTTTTCGTCAACAGTCGTGCGGACGTACTCCTGCACTCGAGGCGACAACCCCTCGCGGTAGCTGAATTGCGGCTCGGTCCGTCCGCAACCGCAGACGAACAACATACCGGAACACAGCACAAGAGCCACTAACTTGGATCTCACGGATCCTCTCCCGTCCTGAAACGTTCAGACAAGCACTCGGCTTGTCTGACACTTTGACTCACTGGCCTTGCGGCCTCATCCACCGGAACCCAGACCGTACACACGGCGATGGGTTCTTCACTCTCATCACGACTACGGAGCCTTCTCCGTCTCAGCTTTGGGCGCGGCCTCTGTTTTGGCCCCGGCCTTTGCTCCCACATGAGAATGCCCGTCCTTGTCGACACGCACCTTCACTTCATCTTCGAGCAGAACCGGGGTCGCGGACCTGGGTCCCACAGCCGGGGCACATCCCGCCAACCCACAGATCAGCATCGCACTGAGCAAGACACAGGTATTCTTCACGCTTCCGCCCCCGAGACAACGACCGAACCTGAAATTCCGGAGAGTGGTCATTCTATTTGCCTGCCAGCTTGGCAGCAGGCACCTTAACCGGGACTTCGACAGTCTGATCCGGAACCACATCGATCTTCAAGGAACGCTCCACGTATCCGGTCTTTTCGTGCCAGACAACGAATTCCATCTTCCCTGCGGGCACACCCTGAATCTCGAACGAACCATCTGGACCGGTCAACCCGGCCCAAGGGTGATCAACCACCAGGTGGTAGCTGTCCATCCAGGCGTGGAAGTCGCACACCGTCTTGATTGGCAGGGTTTCCGACTTGTCGTAAACGAGATCGGTTCCCTTGGTATCGTTGCCCTGGATGGCTGAGTTCAGGCTCTTCGTGTTGGAGAACGTGTGAACGTTATGGGCCACGGGGTCGGAGTTCGTAATGTTGATGGTCTGACCAACGCGAGCAATGAACGTGTGCGGAATGAAGATACACCCCTTCTGGTCGAACACAATCTTGTCGGTCGGAGCGGCAGGAACTTCTACGCCAGCAGGTGCCTTTTTCAGGTAGACAAACACATTGGCCAGACCGCCACCAGCATCTGCCACGACTGACTCGTTCGGCACTCCGTTGATGGAACAGACGGGGTCCTTGGTGGCCTGCCCCTTGGCCAGCAGCATCGGCAGTGAGGGGGCAGCGCCGTCGATAACGACTTTGCCTTTCACAGTTCCGAAGCCAGCCACAGCGGCTGGAGCGCCAGAATCCGCAGAAGGAGCGTCGGTAGAGCCTGCTTCCGTACTGGAAATCACCAGCGTCACTTGAGACTCGGTATACGCACCACCGCCAAGCCCGCGTTCACATCCCACCAGGGGAAGCAAGGCGAGAGCCATCAATCCACATGTCAATTGATTCAGGTTTCGCATAGTTCTGGTCCGCGTCGAGCGGGGTCTCTTCTGGAATCGATCACAACGGGACTAGGGTGCGGCAGCCGGAGCTGCAGCAGCTGCGTCGGCGGGAGCGGTTGGCGAAGCCACCGTTTTGCCATGACGTTCCAGCAGCTTGTAGTAGTTCATCAGGGCATCGACAGTCGCATCCACCTGCTGTTCCCCCTTGCCTCCCAGGTATTCCGGCATGATGCTCGCATCCGCCGCGTAAACCTGTGGCATGGAGGTGTATGGTGTCACCCACTTGGGATTCGTGACCCACAGCTGAACCCAGTCGGGACGCAGACGCTTCTCGACCTGGTCGAGGTTCGGTCCGCGAATATCCTTGGCCGGATCGAGCGAGACGTACTCGCGACCACCCACCTGATGGCACTTGGTGCACTGCCCCGTGGTCAGCAACTTCCAGCCCGCCGTCAGACGGTCGACCGGTGCCCCTGGGAATTGATGCACATATGCATCCTGCTCCGCATCGATGTAGTTTGCGGTTTGACGCTCGTTCGACTGGTAGGGGAACGGTGCTCCATCGACGGCAGCGAAGTAGTTCGCCAGCGCCATCGCCTCGGCGTCATCCATGTTGAACTTGGGCATCCGCAACACGGTCGTGTAGCGCAGCTGGTTCGGCTCCTTGAGGAACTGGTACAGCCAAGGTGTCTGCACCTTGAAGCCTTCACGGACGAGTGGCGGAGGCGAAGCCTGCCAGGCTCGGTCGCGATCCCCTGCGGTTTCCTTGCTGGCCAGCTGAGGCACGAGCCAGTGAGCGAAGTCACCACCCCGACCCAGATCACGAGATTGAACCTTGCCCACCGGGATCGTCACGGAGTCGCCCGGATAGAGGGTCTTCTCACCGACCTTCAACACGTCCCAGTTCGTGAACGTCAGCACCTGGTCCTCAGGCAGCTCCTCCGGATCGGGCTCAGCCTTCACCAGACCGTTGACCGCCAGCAGCAGATCACCAGCTTCGGTCTTCGGGGTCTTTGCCGGATCGACAACGTGCGGCTTGTTGATGTGTTCCAGCAGCGCCAGCGAGTCAGGATAGTTCTTCGTTCCCAGTCCAGGAGCGTAGAGATCCTCTTCCGTCATCGCGAACTTCACTTGAGGCAACTCGACGACGTGACAGCTGGTGCAGTTGTACTTGGACAGCAGACGTTCGCCTTCCAGTCGGGCTGCCTTGTCCCCGGTCGGTTTGAAGACGTAGGCCGGTGCTGGCGGATCGGCAACCAGTCCGAGGACGAATGTCGACACCGAGGCAATCTGCTCTTCATTGAAGGGGAACTTCGGCATCTTCAGACGCTCGTCCCACCCCTTGGTTTCGATCTTCTTGTAGTCATAGCTGCGAGGATCACGAAGCTTCTGCCACACGAATCCCGCTCGGCCATGATGCAGCAGGCTGTCGACGAAATACGCTGCGTCGAGGTCGGCCTGGCTGGCGTTATGGTCGTTCTTCTCACGGTCAAGAGCCTGGGAGACTCGTTCCAGTGTACTGGCGCCATCGGGCTCGCCGTGGTGATGCAGGTACTCTTCAATATGCTCAGGTGCGAGCTTCGAGGTGTCCTTGCGTCCCCAGTCCTGCAGTGCCACACCGATCGGCCCAGCTGACTCGAATCCAGGGATGTCATGACAGCCGTAGCAGCCGTAACGACCAATCGTCTTACGACCGAGGTAGACCATTTTCTGACGTTCCCACTCTTCGGCTGAGAACTTGCCCTCAGCTGCGGGATAAGCCAGTTCGACTTCATCACCCTTCACGAAGTCTGAAAGGGGCTTGAGCTTGCCGCCTTCCTCAGCCTTGAAGGCATCTGCCGGAACGGGGAACTTCTTGTTCTCCAGAATCGAATTCACTTCCGAAGTCGATGGCACAGCCTTCTTCAAGTAGAGGCGAACGAGATCATCCAGCGGCGTGGCCACGCGGACTTGAGTCGTGATCTGCCGTGGCCCACGCTGGATGGTCAGAGTGATCGGCTCACCTGATGGCAGCTTCGCGATCTCTTCATTGAGGCTGTCGACCGAACGAACCGCGTTCGATCCGATCTTGACCAGGATGTCATCGACTTCGAGTGATGCCGGACCAGTTCCGTCCTGGCCTGGTTCCAACCGCGTGGCTGCGGTACCTGGCAGTACTTCTGTCACGCGAACGCCGGCGTGAGCCACACTCAGAGCTGCGGCTTCTTCGGCCGTGAAATCAGGATCGCAAACGACGCCGAGTACACTGACTCCACGCTTGAACTTCTCGAACTCCTTGGCTCCCTTGGCAAGCAGGAAGGCTGCAATGTCGGCAGCAGGGTCGACGTACTTGTCACCTTCCCCTTCGGGGTTCAGGAACAGGTTCGGCATCTTCGTGCGGGTGTGGTAGCGGCTGGGTTCCTTGATCCACGTATACATCCATTGGAAGCCATCGACACCGGGCTTGATTTTCTCGTGTATGCGAGACAGATCGGGACCGAAGTTACCGTTGGCGACACCCTTCAGCTCCGGATCCTCGTACGAGTGGCAGGCCAGGCAGCCGCGGCGGGAGAAGAGATTCTTTCCGCGTTCTGCGTCAGGCTGATAACCTTCCTTCGGCGAGAGCAGCTTCATCGTCTCTGACTTGGCAGTCAGGAACACAGAGATCGCTTCGAGTTCGACGGGTTGCAGCATCTCAGCCAGATGATCCATCTGGTTGGAGTTCCCGAAGAACTTCGGCATCTTCGTCGAGGGACGGAATCCCTGAGGATCTTTGGTCCACGAAGCAATGAACTCGGGCGTTGTCTTCTGTGCGATGTGACGCAGAGATGGTCCAACCTTCCGCATGCTGCCAGCCACGGCGGACGGGTCGGCTGCAATCTTGGCGGCCTGCTCAGGCGTACTGGGCTCCAGGCGAAGATCGGGGCCAATCGACCGCTGACCATCGTAGCCATTCACTTCGTGGCAACCGTAGCAACCATAGTTGCTCATCAGGCGGTGACCTTCGACGACCTTCGGAGCGGAGTTGCCAAACTTATCGCTCTGTGCGAGTTCCGTAACCTGATGATGGCAACGCACGCAGGAGGCCTGCATGAGATGCTTCGGGAACATCGGAAATTCCCAGAAGTGATTGGAGTGCCAGTGGTTCTTATCGGCCCATTCATCGGCCATCGCCGGATTTCGTGGCGAGTGCTCGGCATTCTGGAACGAAGTGCCCGATCCGTCTCCTTCGTGGCAGATCGTGCAGCCAAACTTTTCCATCGGGTGCGGGCTGTTCGAAGCGAGGAACAGATCCGCGTTCGGATGGCCGGAAAAGGGCTGCGGGTAGGTGCCGTCGGTACCATCCCCATCCGGGTAGGTACATCCATTGGAGACAGTGAAGTCGGCGATGTTCACATGGCAGGACCGGCAACGGTCGACGCGGTCGACATTCGCCATCCCCAGTTGCTGCTTCAATCCCCTCGGCCAGTCGTACTGAATCTTGAGGTGTGGATTGAAGCCGTTGATAATCGGCCACTCTTTGAAGGAGCGTTTGAAAGCCACGAGAGGATTCGAGGGCTTCAACAACTCGATCTGATCCTGGACCCCCTTGCGATCCGCTGTCAGCTTGGTCAGCAAAGCTTCGTCATCGTCGCGAGTCTTGGTCAGCGCGGTCAGCGCGGTCTTCGCGGTGTCGTACTCCGCCTTGGCCACTTCGACCTTGCGAGCTAACGCGTCAGCTTCGAGCACCAGAGCGTCGAACTTGGCCTTCTTCTCAGCCATGATGGAATCGGGCTGTGCGTCGCGCACCGCGATGTCAAAGTTCGCACGCGCCACGTCACGTTCAGCGTTCTTGAACTTCTGGGAGGTTGACTCCCGGCTCAGGTTACCGCGTTTCAAGACGACGTCAGCTTGCGCAACCTTGAGCTTGTCCTGGAACTCCTTGGTGTTGAGGGCGGCAATCTGTTTGTCGATCTCAGCCACTTTGGCCTGGAGATCGGCCGTGTTGACACCCTTGAGTTCGTCTGTCAGCTTGGCGACCTTGAGCGCTTCGGCCTGGCGCTGATAGTCCCGCCATTCGCGTTTTTCATCGCGCGACATCATCAAGAGTGTGGCGGCGAACAGCGCAAACGCGCTGGCAGCGAACACTTTGTGCATCGTTCCGAGATCGCGCCAATACTGATCATTCGCTGGCATGGGTGGTCGTCGTCAGTCTGGATGTCAAGGAGTGAAGTGAACAGTTCGAACCGAGGCCCTCCAGAAGGCCTCAGATGTTGAAGAACCATTCCGGGATGGCCACGATGTACTTCAGGCTGAAGGCCCATCGCAGCACCATCTTGATGGGCAACAGCGCCATGAAGAGGATCAAATTCGCCAACACCATGTACCGGATGACTCCCATCCGGATATAGAACTTGCGCAGTACCGTCAGAGCCATCAAGTGCGGCAGGATCATCAGATAACCAAGCGTCAGCAGGATCCCCAAGCCTTCACGCTTGAAAATCTGCAGTGCCTGCTCCCAGAACGGCGCGGCTGAGTTCACGGACGGCAACGGCATGCCCAGCCAGCGAACCCAGAAGTATTCGCTCAGGTTGACGTTGTTCAGAACTTCCAGCTTGTGAACGTCCCAAAACTCGTACAGTCCGAACATGTTCCAGTTCGGACCACGCACGAAGGTTCCCAGCACGATCATCCCGACCCACAGCGGCAGAAATCCAAGCAGGAAGGTGATCACCGAAAACTTGCGGTCGTTGTAACAGTAGTACCCGTTGCCCTTTTTGTTGAAGTCGATGTAGGGAATCGCCATCAACCCCTGCATGATCATCAGCGGCAGCACGATACCGGCCAGCCAGGGGTCGAAGTACACCAGCATTTCCTGGAGACCCAGAAAGTACCAGGGAGCCTTCGACGGGTTCGGCGTCTTCACAGCCGAACCGGGCTCTTCCAGAGGGGCTTGCAGCAAAACTCCCCACACGATCAGCAGGGCCGACAGAAGCAGCATACAGACCATTTCGCTGTACACGAGATCGGGCCACACGAGGACTTCATCCTTGAGTTCCTTCTCGGCCAGCGGTCGGCCTTCGGCGATTCGACGATCGTTGTCCCCGGCCTTCTTGAAGTAGAGCCACGTGAAGTAGCCCACGAGAAACAGCATGCCCACGATCGGAACGTTGTCCGGCTTACCGACAATCTGACGGAAGTCGTAGTCGGTCAGACTGATCGCAAGGAACAGACACGCCATGTTGAATATGACCCAGCCGACCGTATCGGTCGACAGATAGTCCCGCTTCCACAGCATCGCGACGAACGCCACCATCGAGAGACCGAAGTAAATTCGGGCATCAGAAAAGATGTAGTCGACGATCGTCTTGAACCAGTCCGGCAACCGAATCAGAAACTGACTCGGATCAGAGCTGGAAGTCAGATGAGTCACCGCCAGCAACAACAGAAACGCCGAATAGAACGCCCAGACGGTCGCCTTCGGGATGTGTTGAAATCCGAGAACGGACTCGAACTCTCCATCTCGCTTGTAGCTGCGCAACGTCCAGCCAACATTTGCCAGAAGCAGCAGCGAATACAGCCAGCCGAGGCCGTGAATAACGCCGTGAGTGAGATCGGGATGCGAATGCATGAGGTTCGAACTTTTCGAATCCGATGCGAGGCCGACCTGGTCAGTCGGCTCGCAAACGGTGATTTTCAAACTCAGGGGACCAAACGTAACTCTCGTTGTAAACCAGTCACTGGCTTACAGCGGCTGACTGATTCCACCGTCTTTTCGCACACGCCAGAAGTGGATCGCAATCAACAGGGAGATCACGATCGGCACGGCAACGCAGTGCAGAATGTAGAACCGGTTCAGCGTCTCTTCACCCACGTTCCGGGCCCCCAGCAGCAGGAAGCGGGCATCCGACGCATTGGTAATCAAGTCGTAGCCACCCACATTCAGCAACTGAAAGCCGGGACCCTCATGACCCAGGAAGGGATGAGCGCGAGCCATGTTCGATCCGACAGTGATCGCCCAGATCGCCAACTGATCCCAGGGAAGCAGATAGCCGGTAAACGAGAGCAGCAGCGTCAGCACCAGGAGGATCACACCGATCACCCAGTTGAACTCGCGAGGCGGCTTGTAGCTCCCCGTGAGAAACACGCGATACATGTGCAGCCACACGGTAATCACCATCGCGTGAGCACCCCAGCGATGGATTTCTCGCATAATGCCGAGCGTCGTCACATCACGCAGTGCCCGAATGTCCGTAAACGCCCACTCGAGAGTCGGGCGGTAGTAGAACATGAGCAGCACGCCGGTCAGTGCTTCGACCAGGAACAGGAAGAAGGTCACCCCACCCATACACCAGGTGTAGGACAACTCGATTCCACCCTTCTTCGCCGACACCGGATGCAGGTGCAGGAAGAAGTTCGTCAGAACGACCACAGCACGGTTTCGACGATCCGTTGGTGCCGGATGGCGAAAGATGCTGCGCCAGATTTGCGAGTTGCGAATTGTCTCACCGATCGACATGCGAAAATCCCAAGCTGTCGGTCACGAATCAAACACGGGCAAAATGAAGACTTCCGCCGTCACCTCTTCATGAGTGACTCCCCGGCGGAGAAGTCACCATCACACAACGATCAGCTGACCTTCACAAAGGACTTCGGATCGCTCCACTGGCCGAGTTCTTCCTGGAACTTGATGCTCTTATCAACTTCCAGAACACCATCCGCTCCCAGAGTCAGACCCAAACGCTCCAGAGGACGGGGAGCCGGACCTTCGAAATTGATGCCGTTGATGTAGAAGCCCGACCCGTGACATGGGCACTTGAACTTCTGCTCCGCATCGAGCCAGCTCGGCGTACATCCCAGGTGAGTACACACCGACAGGAGAGCGTAAATCAGATTCTGGCCATCATAGGAATCGGTATGCACGATCCAGACGGCCCGCGCGGCCTTGTACTTTTCCGAAACAGTTCCGAGAGGATAGTCGCCGATCGAACCGACTTTGAACTTGCTGGGCAGCTCAAGCACCGTGTTGGGCATCATAAACCGGGCAATCCCCAGTCCCCAGAACCCACCAATCACACTGAGCGTGGTCCACGCCATGTAATAGGGCGTGCAAAGGGCCGCACACAGTGCACCAAAGAACGAGCGACGAGGCTGTTCAGCCTTGGCCCCCGCCTTCCCAGCCGCCGGTGCTGGCTTCGCTGGCAGCTTTGGCTTGGCAGGTTCAGCTGTGGCAGCGGGAGCGACCCCTGCTGCTTGAGCCCGCATGGCCTGAATCATCTCAGCGGGTGACTTACCTGTAGCCACCGGAGCCGCTGCCTTCGGCGCAACTGCAGCAGCCGGAGCGGCTGCGGCGGGTGCAGCACCAGCAGGCGCAGCCCCCTTGGCCCGAATCGCAGCCATAATGTCGGATGTGCCCTTTGGCTTGGCGGCCGGAGCACCACCAGCGGCGGGTGCAGCCGGAGCCGCAGCTGCCGCAGCAGGTGCAGTCCCCTTGGCCCGAATCGCTGCCATGATATCGGCAGTCCCCTTCGGCTTGGCCGCAGGAGCTGCGGGCGCCGGAGCTTCCGCAGCCGGGCCAACAGCTTCAGCGGCGACTGGCGGAGGAGCAGCTGGAGCCGCTTCCGCCGCGGGCGCAGGAGCCTCGGCGCCAGGCTTCTTGCGAAGCATGGCCATAATGTCAGCGGTCGAAGGCTTTTTGTCTGTCATGATGTCAGAACGGCATGATGTCGAGGCGGCACAACCCGGCAGGTGTGAACCTCATCTCGGTCTGGAAACACCCGAATTGGGTCCGCCGAACACACGAAACATTGGGCAGAATCTCCCAAGTCTCTCGATAACCGCCGGATGATGGCATGTGTGCCGTGGCGAAACAACTAAGCCCCCAGCCAGGGACTGGAATTCTCACACTCAAGAAGGCCCCGGTCACTGTGCCAAGCAGCCACACGAGTTACGTCTGATGTCAATCTAGACCGCACTGCCCAGGACAACACACAGCAAGTCTTTTTCCTTGCCAGTTTCTCGATGACGAGATGAGCCTCGGCGCGTTACGATGCCCGATTCTCACCAATCGGACATCCGATTTCACCTCATGTTCCACGGGCTGGCAGGAGGCCCGATTCACACTCGCGCAAGTACGCCGCTCAAGTGTCTCACGCCCCCGCACACTGCCCCAATCGGGCTACCGGATCACTCGTACTCCACTGCCCCCCAGCCATCGGGTTCACCGCCACACTCGCGGGCGATTTCTGCCAGCTCGCGTTCCACACGCGTCACCTCTTCATAGGTGGGGACCATCGACACAACGCAGACGCAGTCAAAACCTTCCGCCAAAGACTCGTCGAGTTCGCCAAACTCGTCCTCATCGAGATCTTCCATCAATTCCGCGTTGTTATAGAGCTCATAATCAATGTCCCTGTCGGACATCCGCTGCCCCATCTCCAGAGCCGACGCTTCGTCCGGAAAGGTATGGCAGAACTCGATATCGAGCTCCTTCGTCATGTCCATTCCCGCATCGACCATCGACTGCAGGACCGCCCCGTTGGCATCATTTGGGAATGGCATATCCAGCTCCTGTTCTGAGAAAAGAGTTGAGCGACTCGCCCGATCTGTGGGCTGACTTCCGGCAGAATAACCTCATCAAACGGTTCCCGACAGGACTTCTCATTTGAAGTTTCCGAGAATCCCGAAGAAAACATGACTCACCAGTCACATTTCATTAAACGCATCCAGCTATACACTTGCATCAGGGAGATCAGCCATGAAAACCGTTGCAAAGGCGGCCTCCGTCGCTCCACCGGGAGACCACACCAGCTGAGCGACACCGCGCTCGATCGTCGGCTGACTCTCCGTATCCAGAGGCCATTTCGCCTCTGCATCGCTTCGCGGGTTGCCCCCACATCGATCACGGGGTCTCCTGAACACGCCTCCCGGTCGATTGCAGGCGGGTAGGGGAATCGTCGACACTCAGGCTCCAAGCCACCGGCGCGCTGATCTGCACAGCGTGCCCCCTCCACTGCCTCTCCTCCACTCACCGGGCGTATTCACCTGTGACTGACAATTCCACACCGACCTCCGCCAGCACGAGTAAGCCCAGCCTGTTCGTCGTCTTCCTGGTGGTGTTCATCGACCTGCTCGGGTTCGGGATCGTGATTCCGGTCCTCCCCCGGTACGGAGATGTGTTTGCTGCATCTCGTCCGATGTTAATCCTGCTGATGTCATCATTCTCCGCAATGCAGTTTTTGTTTGCCCCGATGTGGGGCAGCCTGTCCGACCGCATTGGTCGGCGACCGGTCCTGCTCGTTGGCCTGCTCGGGTCGACGCTGTTCTATTCGCTGTTTGGGTATGCCATTTCACTGGGATCAGAGCGTCTGCTGCTGGGGATGAAGCCGATCATCTGGATGCTGATCGCGCGAACCGGTGCCGGAATCGCCGGAGCCACGATCGCCACCGCCCAGGCCTACATCGCCGACTGCACGGGAGCTGCCCAGCGCGGACGGGGCATGGCCCTGATCGGTGCGGCATTCGGACTGGGGTTCACATTCGGCCCACTGCTCGCGGCAATCTTCTCCAGTGCCGACAAGAATGCCCCGCCGAATCCGATGGTCGGTTACGCAGCTGCGATCCTGTCGGGGATCGCCCTGCTCTTCGCATTTTTCACGCTGAAGGAATCGCTGCACGAGAACTCCAACCCTGCCCCAAGGCGATTCCTGAGCCCGCGCGCACTCGCGACCTTCTGGAACAGTCCGGTTCACTTCGCTGCACTCGCCGGAATTTTC
>QWOR01000353.1 GCA_003669575.1 Planctomycetota bacterium
GGCCATTGATGATCGCGGAGACTTGTTCATAGCTGAACCGATGCTTCACGCGGATGGCACTGTTCGAGAACCGCGTAGATGTGACCTCGCCGTCGGTGTTGATGTCCATGAAGGCCGACATCGTGAATCGCACGCGGTCCGCCTGCAGGCTCGCCAGCCCGTTCGACAGGATTTCCGGAAGCATCGGCAGCACCCGGCCTGGCAGGTAGACACTGTTGCCGCGAGAACGTGCCTCTTTGTCGAGCTCCGAGTCGACAGCCACAAAGTGCGAAACGTCGGCGATATGTACGCCCAGTGTCCAGCTGCCGTCTTCGTGCTGATCAATGGAGATCGCATCGTCAAAGTCGCGAGCATCGGCCGGGTCGATGGTGATGATCGTGGTCCCGGTCAGGTCATCACGTCCGGTCAGATCCGAGTCGTCAAACGCAGCTGCGACCTGTCGGGCTTCTTCGAGAACGGCTTCCGGGAACTCCGTTTCGAGGCCGAACTCGTGAATGACCGAGATGGTGTCGACCCCGATGTCGTGGGCAGCGCCCAGTCGGGTCTTCAGTACCGCTTCCCCGCCACGACGAGCTGTGGGGAAGCGGAGCATCTCGACAACAACCTTGTCGCCGCGCCGCACTCCACTGGCTTCCGGGTCATCGAGGGCGACCGGTTCGCTGAACTGGCGACCGTCGATGCGGACGAACCCGCCGTACTCGTCTTCTTCATAGGTGCCGACGAAGGTCGTCGTGGCCCGCTTGACGACGCGTTCTACGACGGCGATCTGTTGATCTCCAAAACGCCGCCGCCCGGTCAGGCGTACCTCGACTTCGTCCTTGTCCTGGGCATCTTTCATGTCTTCCGCGAAGACGATGATGTCGCCCTTGACTGGAGGCGACGTGGAGGCAATCGGCGTGATGTAGCCGTCTCCCATCGCGGTACGGCGAACTGTGCCGACGATTCCCCCTGTGCGTTTGCGAGACTCGATGCGGCCCGACTCGCTGAAGCGGATGACTCCATCGTGGACCAGGCGATCGAGCAAATTCTCAAACGCCTCAAACTGAGGCTTGCGAACGCCAATTTTCTTGGCGAGTTGTGCAAACTTAATGGGCCGGTAAGACGGCAACTGAAGATATTCTCTGACCCGAGATTCCAACGGATCCATGCGATTCCTGATATGACTTTGAGAACTAGTAGACCCATTCCGTCGCCGATGGCGGACACGCTTCGGTCTCATCTGCGATATAGGCTAACGTGTTTCACCCATGGGGAACACCAGAGACCGTTCTCCGGGATGACAACCTCATGATGAGAAAGTAGACACGAGTCACTGCCGCAGGTTCGCGGACATTGTGGGATTCCTCGACTGACCCGGTGTACAATGTCACAGAGCGCTGAATGATCTGGTCGTGAGTTACAGATTTCACCCGATGTGGGGCTGTCTGAGGGTGTCGTGAATTGGGACACTGGCCAGAATAATTGCTCTCATGCGAACATCACCGGGTCGGGAGGTGTCTGCACCCCGACCCTGTTTCCTGGCTCTGACCGTATGTCTACCAGCACTGAACTGCTCGAAATCAACTCTCGTTTTCGGATTCCCCTGTCCGAAATTGAGTTTGCCTTCGTGCGCAGTTCGGGCCCCGGTGGGCAGAACGTCAACAAAGTCAGCTCCAAAGCCCAGCTGCGCTGGCGACCCCATGATTCGGCCGCGATACCCGAGGAGCTGCGGTTCCGGGTCCTGAGCAAGCTTGAGCCTCAACTGACCGTCGACGGGGACTTACTGGTCGTCTCCCAGCTCTACCGGGATCAGCCTCGGAACCGGGAGGACTGTCTGGAGAAGCTGAGGGCGATTCTGCAGAAGACACTGATCGTGGCCAAAGTCCGTAAGAAATCGAAGCCCACCCGAGCGTCGAATGCCCGCCGCCTCAAAGCAAAAAAGCTGGGTTCGGAAAAGAAGTCGCAACGCCGGCTTCCTTCCTCAGATGATTAAACCCTTATGAGTTTGTGCATGGATGTGCGGGGTGAGTCAGTTCATTCGCGGGAAATCTGGTGCTTGAAGATAGCGAACTGTTATGCGAGTCGTATGATATTGCGGTCACGTGAACCGGGACGGTCGCCCGGAATGAAGGCACGCAGGAAATTTACAGTATGTCTACATCCGCCCAGCTTTCCGAACTGAAGACAAAGATTCGTGAGCAGGCCCACGCGGCCCGGAAAGATCAGCTCAATAAGGACGAGGTGAGCCAGGTCATCGTGGATCGGGTCATGCAGCTGCCCGAGTACCAGAATGCGAAAACGGTCATGTTTTATGTCGATGTTCGGACGGAAGTTCGCACTCGACAGGCACTTCCGGCCGCACTGGCCAGTGGAAAACGGGTCGTGATTCCATACTGTGTTGATGGTGAACTGGAGCTGTTCCATCTGGAATCGATGGATGAGCTGGAACTGGGGATGTACCGCATCCTGGAGCCCAAGGCGGAACTGCGAACCGTCGTAGCAAAGAAGACTCCGGTCGAGGAGCTCGACCTGATTCTCGTTCCCGGGGTGGCGTTCGACCGCCGCGGGGGTCGGACCGGTCACGGCAAGGGCTACTACGACAAGCTTCTGGAACACGCCCTCTCGACGACCCCGCTGGTCGCTCTCTCTTTCGAGTGCCAGCTCTTCCCGGAAATTCCGATGCAGCACCACGACATCTTCATGGACAAGGTCGTGACCGAGGCTGCTGTTTATGAGGGCTTGGGCCGAGGCAAAAAATAGTCCGTCTCTGGGTGGCCAATTCCAGTGAGTCAATAAAAACAGGGTGTCGATTTCTCGACACCCTGTTATCGTTTGTCTTGTAGTGCCCGGTCATAAACTCAGGCATGGCAACACGGAGACACAGCCTCAAAAGGCTGTGATCACCTGCGTCACTGGCCACTCGCGACTACTCGAGAACGAGTGGTGCGAAAGGGCTGATGCGGAACATCTTGTCTGCGACGACCTTCTTGTCGGCATCAGTTTTTGCTGCAGCGTACAACAGGCGAAGCTTCTTGATCTTCACCTTGCGAGTCCGCTGGCGAGCCAATTCACGCTGACGTTCAATTCGACCCATGGTCAGTCACACTAACAACTTGCGGAGAACTCACCTGAGGCAGCCCCGATGGCTGCGGCAGGGGAATCGCGTAAGATAACGCGAGCTGTTCCGGAAGTCAAACGGGGGAGCAGCTGATGGATGAACCCAGCCACTCGGCCACCGAGAGGGTCATGAGATATCTGCTTGTGACTCCTCTAATACGCCGGTTTCCAGGTTCAGTTCCATTCACTTTCTTTTCCATAAGCGATCGTCGATAAAGGGTTCTCCTCGATATTTCACCTGACGAGACCCTCGCATGCCACCGATTCCCGCACAGACGGAAGGTGCCCGTTGGACCACCGCGACATGGGCAGTCTGTATTGTCCTGCTGTTGGCCAGCACCCTGAACTACATGGACCGTCAAACGCTGGGGAATGTCCAGACTCGCATCGAGAAGGAATTCAGCCTCAATAATGAGGACTATGGCAACGTCGAACTCGGTTTCGGCATCGCCTTCGCGGTGGGAGCCATCGTCTTCGGGGTGACGGCTGACATGGTGAATGTCCGCTGGCTGTATCCGGCGATGATTGTCTTGTGGTCGGCGGCGGGGGCCGCGACCGGTTTCTGCAAGGATTACCAACAGCTGCTCATCTGCCGTGTGTTGCTCGGGTTCTTTGAGGCAGCTCACTGGCCTTGTGCATTAAGGACGACACAACGCCTGCTGGCCCCCTCGGAGCGGACATTCGGGAACAGCCTGCTGCAAAGCGGAACATCAATCGGTGCGATCATCACCCCGCTCATGATCAAGGTGATGGTGATTCAATTCGACACGGGTTGGCGAATGCCGTTTCTCGTCATTGGCGGTTTGGGGTTCGCCTGGTTAATCGCCTGGTTTGCGGTGTCTCATCAGGTGAATCTGGCCCCCGAGGAAGCACACGCCGAGGGCAAGGACGAAGCTGGCTGGTGGAAGGAAAAGACCTTCATTCGGAGGTTCGTGGTCATGATCCTCGTGGTGGTTTCCATCAACGCCGCCTGGCAGCTGTTTCGGGCGTGGTTGCCGAAGTTCCTGGAGCAGGGGCGAGGTTACTCCGAGAACGAGCGTCTGCTCTTCACCGCAGCCTTCAATGCGGCCACTGATGTCGGATGTGTGCTTGCAGGAATCGCGACCGTGTGGTTGACCACTCATGGAATGAGAAGCGTCGGCTTGGCTCGCCGGGTCGTGTTCACCGGCTGTGCGATTTGCAGTGCATTCTCACTGTTTATCCCCTGGTTACCGAAGGGGCCAATGCTGCTCGGGGTGCTGCTCGTGATTGCGGCTGGGATGCTGGGGCTCTTTCCGTGTTACTATACCTGGAGTCAGGACCTGTCCCGTACTCATCAAGGTAAGGTGACGGGACTGCTGAGCACGATTGCCTGGCTCGCCTCCGCCCCGATTCAAAAATACTACGGCAAGGCGATCGACTGGACGATCGCTCATAACGAGAAGCTCAAGGCTGCGGGGGAAGTGCCGTGGATCGGCCCGTTTGATGCGGGGTTGGCCCTGATCGGCTGCACGCCGCTGATTGCATCAGTGGCTGTCTGGCTCTGTTGGGAAGGGCGTACACCCGCGACCGGCAACGGCGATGGGACTCAGCTCGCAGCAGAGTAAATCATGCGAGTCTCTCGTACGCTGATCACAGGAAACTGCCATTTACTTGCGAAAGCCCCAGGCGACCATGTTGCCAGCGGGAAGCGGAAACGGAATTCGCCCGATGCCGGTCGCATTCAATCCTTTGATCAGCAGGTCCTTGATGGCTCGCGGGAACGGAAACAGCCGCGCCCAGTAGGCCAGTGGATACCGGTTATAAATCGGACGTACCACGACATCCGTCAGTCCTGAATCGGTGAGCAGGCGACGCATACTCTCCGGCGAGAAGAGCTGCAGATGTTCCACGTCGAAAATTGGCGAGCGACGGCCGAGGATCTTGCAGGAGAGCGAACGGCGATTGTGTCCAACCAGACAGAGTGCCCCACCGGGCTTCAGAATTCTCGCGGCTTCCTGACAGAGCACTTTCGGCTCAGGAACGTGTTCAATCGTTTGGAAGCAGGTCACCAGTGAGAACGAGTTGGCCTCAAACCGTCCGGGAACGAACATCTCCTGCTTGAGACAGTCTTTCACCGATGGTTCCGCAGCTGCGATCGGAGCGGATGAGGGTTCCAGCCCGATAATGTTCGTGAAGCCCAGCTTCTGCAGCTGACCACAGAAGGCCCCGTCGCCGGCTCCGATGTCGAGCGTGCCCACGCGGTCGGGCAGGCGGTCGCAAAAACGCCGAACCTGGGAAGCGTAGGTTTGGGCGGCATACTCGGCTTCAACCTTGCTGTCATACGCCGCCTCGCGGTAAGCCGACTCCAGTTCGCTGGGAGCCGGGACGGGATTCGCGTAGACCAGATCGCACTGGGGACACTGCATCAATCGCAGGTGCATGTACTCGGGCATCTTTCGCGAGGCGTACGCGAATTCACCCAGTCGCTTTGGATCGATTCGTGCCTCGGCGTACACGACGGTCGAATCGTGAGCGCACACCGGACAGGTCCGTTCAATTTCCATGTGACCGTTCCCGATCCGATTCTGGCTGGCGGGGGAGGCAACACTGAATGCGTCCGAAGTCGAACATTCGGCGATGGTGAGCATGTCGGGGCACACTTCCAAATATGGTTAGGCGGGACGCTCAGCGGTTACGGCGAACACCGCACAGCTCAACTGGCGGGCGACCGGGATCTTCTCAACGACAGGTTCTATCGACTTAAGGAAGCGTGCAAACGGTTCGGGGCAGAAGAATGGCACGAGCCCGGCCCACGTCCGGTTCGTCACACGAGCCCCACGTGCTGTACACCAGCTTTCAATCAAACTCGACGTGAACGAACGTTCGCGGTGCTCGATGTGGTACTTCGAAGTCTTCTCGATGACCTTGAGCACCGGGTTCCAGCCGTTCGGCTCAACGATGATGATCTTGCGGGCCACTCGCAGGGCTTCGGCCACACCCTCTTCGGGGTGATCCATGTGATGCAGCACGCCGCGAACGTGAGCGACGTCGAAGGTGTTGTCTGCGAAGGGTAACTTGCTGCCGCTGCAGGTCGAGAAGGTGACCGATGGATCGGGGCTCTTCGACTGGGCGGTGGCGATGGCTCCCTCGGACAGATCGATGCCATGAATCGAGAGCGGCTTCGAGCGGTGGTACAGCTCGAATGTATAGGTCCCGTCCCCACAGCCGATGTCGAGGACTTTCATCCCCCGCAAGTCGAGAACCGTGTTTGCGACATCGGAGATCCGGGCGTTCGCCACGCGAGCGGAATAACGCTCACCGGTGGTGTACTGGTAGGCACCGCCCTTTTGAATGTCGTTCTCGAAGGGCTGAAACTGCTGCTTGCCGTCCTCTGACATGCTTGCTGCTCCGAACTCTCTGGGGAAAGAGATGAACTCCATGCGTCCACCGGAGGGAGAGCCGGGGCGCGATACTACAGATTGCCTCACCGGTAGAGTCGCGTTGCTTTTTCGCCACACGATCCCACCAGAATACCCCAAAACGGGATTCGAAAAGTCCGAATCTGCGGAGTTTGTCGGCACGGGCGAAAATGGATCTGCGGTCTGGTCAGTGATGAGAACCCTCGCTGGTCAGGCGGATCCGATCGCCTGTTGAAGACTGGATGACGACATGAAGGTCGTCTCGCAAGCATTCAATCTGGCTGATCTGTATGCTGTTTCGGACATGCTTGGGCGACGAAGCGTGAGCGAAATCGTCGCCAGATCCAGGAGTGAATCACCATGACGAAACGACACGGGTTGTTCTGTGCGATGGCCTGCGGGGTGGTCTTCGGGCTGGCGGGTATGGCCAAGGCCCAGAAGCCGACCACAAATGCCTACCTGGAGTTCATTCGCTCGGCTGCCCAACGGGATGTCGCTGCTGGTGGGGCGAAGCTCGAAGACCTGGCTGCAGCCAATCGTCGGCTGGCCGTGGTACGGAAGAAGCTACTGGAGTCGTGGGGCGGGTTCCCGGAAGTGCCGTGTGACCTTGCTCCGCGCAAGCTCGATGAACTTGATCGA